>JAQWNM010000001.1 GCA_029268615.1 SAR86 cluster bacterium
GTTGTAGATGTATGATATTAATATATAGAGGGTGGCATGGTCGTTCCTGCCCCGTACCCACAGACATGAAACTTCACGACCTCATAAAAGAAAAGTGGGAAGATTTAAGAGAGCAAATAATAATGAAGAGATGAACTAAAAAAAGTTCACAATAGGTTCACAAAATGAATTTCTTTCAATATCTCAATCTCCTGAAATCCTTTAATATATTGGTCGGGACGGCAGGATTTGAACCTGCGACCACTTGACCCCCAGTCAAGTACGCTACCAGGCTGCGCTACGCCCCGTTTTATTATTTTAAAATCTTAAGAATTTCTTCTAGATCTTCTAGTATTTTATTATCTTCAGAATGGTCTATGGTGTTATTTTTAGCATTAAGAGCAACTTTTGCTCCTGCCACAGTTAACTTATTCTCATACAAAAGAGACTTAATTTTAAAAACTAATTCAATATCTTGTTTAGTGTAATATCTTCTATTTCCCTTTCTTGTTTCTGGATTAAGGCCTTCAAACTCTTTTTCCCAAAATCTAAGAGTATGTGCTTTTATCCCTACTAGTTTTGAGACTTCACTTATCTGAAAAAATTTTTTTTCAGAAACATGAGTTAATTGAAAATCAGACATCAACTTCTTGAAGATAATTCTTTAACTTCTTTCCTGCACGAAAAGAAACCACCTTTCTTTGACTTATGATTGCTTCTTTACCTGTTTTAGGATTTCTACCGATTCTCTCTTTCTTATGTAAGATATCAAAATTTCCAAAACCAGCCAATTTTACAGACTCCCCTTTAGATAATGAAATCAAAATTTCATCGAAGAAATTTTCTACTAACTCTTTTGCCTCTGTCTTATTTATACCTACTGACTCGTGTAAATAATCTACAACATCTGCTTTCGTTAATGTCTTATTCATTTATTTTCTAATCTGCCATGTCTTGGTTTCACTTGATTTGATTATCTTTTCTATGACCTTATCCACTTCCGCATCATTTAGTGTACCTTTATTGGAACTTAATGTGAGAGCAAAACTTATACTCTTCTTCCCTGCCTCTATAGAAGTTCCTTCGTAAACATCAAATATACTTATCTCAATATTATATTTTAAAGAGCAATCTTTCATAAGTTCCAATAGTTCTTCGCTTTCTGTTTCCTTATCAACCACGAATGAAAGATCTCTCTGAGAGACTGGATATTTAGCAAAATCCTTATAATTTATATTTAAATCATGAGAAAAATATTTTGTCTCTATTTGAAAGAAGATTACTTCATCTTTTATACTAAGTTTGCTTGAGACTTGAGGACTGAGATGGCCTAAATATCCAATCTTCTTAGATGGTTTAGACTTAAGATGAATAGAGGCTGTCTTTCCTGGATGGAGACCTACTATCTTTTCTTTTTTAAAGATCACTTCTTGATTTATTATTTTAAAGATATTCTCTACTTCTCCCTTTAACTCAAAGAAATCAATTTCTATGCAGTCCTGATTCCACTGCATTTTCCTTAAGGTGCCTCCTATTAGACCTCCTAGTACATTCTGTTGATTCAATTGGCTTTTCAACCCTTTATTAAATACAGACCCTACTTCAAAGATTCTAATAATCTCTTGCCCTCTATTTTTATTAAATAAAAAAGTATCTACTAGATTTGTTAATAGAGAAGGTCTCATAATTGACATCGTTTCAGATATCGGATTTTCTAAAACATATTTCTTTTTTATCTCTTCTAATAAAACTGCTTTCTTTGGATCAATAAATGAGTAAGTTATTACTTCTGAGAAACCCTTGTAAACGAGGTACTTTCTAATATCCTTCAAAGGATTATTTGCTTCCTTATGAACAGATATAGGCATTAAAGATTGATTTGATATCTTATCAAAGCCTTTTAATCTAGCTAATTCCTCTACTAGATCAGCAGAAATCTCGAGATCAAAACGCCAAGAAGGAGGGGTCAGTTTAAAATTCTTTGAATCAGATATAAGTTTACATCCTATGTCAGTTAAAGATTTCTTAGCTTCTCTTTTGGAAATATTAGTTCCTAAAAAATTGTTAGCCTCCTCTAAATTAATAGATATATTTTTAACTTTAGGAATGCTAGTTGTTTTAATTTCTTTCTGAATTGGGCCTAAAGTCCCCCCTAGATTCATTTGTATTAGGTTACTGGCTCTCTCAATTGCATACTGCTGCAATCTAAAATCGACGCCTCTTTCAAATCTCATAGAGGCATCAGTTTGAATACCATACCTTCTAGCTCTACCTCTTATAAATTCAGGTTTAAAGAAAGCACTTTCCAAGAAACATGATGTTGTTGTTGAATCCACACAAGTTCTCAACCCTCCCATAATTCCTGCTAAAGCTATTGGACCCTCTTGATCAGCTATAATTAAACAATCTTTGGACAATGCTATTTCATGCTCATCTAGTAAAACTATTTTTTCTCCATTTCGTGCAAATCTAACTGCTATGTCTCCTACTAATTTTTCTTCATCAAAAGCATGAAGAGGTTGCCCTGTTTCAAACAATATATAGTTTGTTATATCAACAATGGGGTCTATCAACCTTACTCCATTTAATTCAAGTCTTTCTTGGATGATGCCCTTAGAATTTTTAGTATTATTAAGCTCTTTCAACGATCTTCCAACATAAATTGGCGCTTCAGAAATTACATTTATCTTCCTTACAGGTTTAAAACTTGGTTTTATGTTTTCAATGAGAGGATCATTAAATTTAATATTATTAATGATTGATAATTCTCTAGCTATTCCTCTAACACTGAAACAATCTCCTCTATTAGGCGTTAAATCTAGTTTAATAATATAATCTTCACCTCGATCCTGACTTTTAATTGGTTTGTATTCATCTACTTCTAAACCGGCCATTGTAAGTTGATCACACATCTCACTAGCCGAAATATTCAGAGTGATAAATTCATTAAGCCAATTTGTGTTAAATTGCATGATTTACTTAAAATTGTTTTAAGAATCTAAAGTCATTGTCAAAAAATGTTCTTAGATCATCAATCCCATATTTCAGCATAGCCATTCTTTCGGGTCCCATCCCAAAAGCAAAAGCTGTGTGATGATTAGGATTAATTCCACAATTTCTTAAGACTCTAGGATGCACCATCCCGCAACCCATTACTTCGAGCCAACCACTCTTCCATTTTATATCTACTTCTGCAGAAGGCTCAGTAAATGGAAAGTATGAAGGTCTAAACCTTATATCCACATCAGAACCAAAATAATCTTCTAAAAAATCTTTAATTAACCCTTTAAGTATTGCAAAAGATGCACCCTTTTCTATAACAAGACCTTCAATTTGATGAAACATGGGTGTATGGGTTATGTCCGAATCCTTTCTGTAAACTCTTCCAGGGCATATAATTCTTAAAGGGGGATCCTTCTTTTCCATAGCTCTTATTTGAACTGGTGAAGTATGAGTCCTCAATAAAGATCCATCGTTTAAATAGAAAGTATCATGCATGTCCTTTGCAGGATGATCTGATGGTACATTCAAAGCTTCAAAATTATAGTAATCCGATTCTATTTCCGGGCCAGACTCTATTTCAAAACCTAGGGCTAAAAAGAAACTACTGATACGATCAATTGTTAAAGTAATAGGATGTTCAGACCCAATATCTCTATAACCTCCTGGTAAACTAATATCTAAACTCTCCTCTTGTAATTTAGACTCTAGAATTTTTTGAGTTAATGACTCCTTGTTAAAAATATAAATTTCCTGGATATCTTTTTTAGCTTTGTTAAGTAAAATACCTATTTCTTTCCTATCTTCTTTATCCAAAGAAGATAGGGATTTAAGTGCATTATTAAGAGCACCTTTTTTACCTAAAAATAACTTTTGATTCTTTTCTAGAGCATCTAAAGTTTCTGATGAAGTGAGAAGACTTCTTGCGTCGCCTAGAAGTTTACTAATTGAGGAAGAGTCTAAATTCATAAAAAGATTTTTAACTTATTATAGAATTAAAATTCTTTATCTAAAAGTTTTGGAAATTATGCTGCTATAGAAGTTTTTACCTGATTAACTAAAGATCTAAACGCTTCTTTATCATTTACTGCCAAATTTGCTAACACTTTTCTATCAAGAGAAATATTAGCCTTCTTGAGTCCTGCAATAAAATTACTATAAGAAATACCTTCCTCTCTAACAGCTGCATTTATCCTGACAATCCAAAGTGATCTGAATGTCCTTTTTTTAACCCTTCTATCTCTGTAGGCATACTGACCAGCTTTCATAACTGCTTGTTTAGCAACTTTATATGTCTTACTTCTTGAACCTCTATATCCTTTAGCTAGCTTTAATACTTTTTTGTGCCTATTTCTAGCTTGGACACTCTTTTTTACTCTCGCCATAATATTATTTAATATTTTTATGATTTAGTTCTTAACATTCTTCCTACAAGTCTTTCATCAGACTTATTGACACTTAAAGTTCCCCTCAATTGCCTTTTCCTTTTTGTCGTCATCTTAGTGAGGATATGGCTTTTATAGGCTTTCTTTCTTTTCAAACCGCTTCCAGTAGATTTAAATCTTTTGGTAGCACCGCTGTGTATTTTTACTTTTGGCATAATTATTTCTTATTAGGAACCATTAACATTATCAACTGCCTACCTTCTAAAGTAGGAAATTGCTCAACTTTTGCACATTCTGCTAAATCTAGTTCAACCCTTTTTAATAAATCCATTCCTATATTTTGGTGTCTCATTTCTCTACCTCTGAATCTCAAAGAAATTTTAGCCTTATCACCGTTTTCTATAAAAGATTTAATCTTATTAACTTTTATCTGATAATCATTTTGTTCTGTAACCGGCCTAAACTTGATTTCCTTTACTTGAACTTTCTTTTGTTTTTTCTTAGAAGCTGCCTTTTGTTTTTTTGCATCAAAAATATGCTTCCCATGGTCCATCAGTCTGCAGACCAAAGGCTCTCCATCTTTTGCCATTTGAACAATATCTAGGGACTCTTTTTTAGCCATCTCTAAAGCTTCCTCTAAGAACATAACCCCAACTTGGTCTCCATTCTCAGCAATAAGCCTTACTTTTTCTGCTTTAATCTCTAAATTTATAGGAAGTCTTTTTACTGAGGACTTCTTCCACGAATTTTTTGCTGCTATATCTATCTCCTATTTAATTAAACTAATTATACTCTTTTATCTCTTGTTTGAGATTGCTGACAAAATCACCTAAAGAGGACTCACCTAAATCTTCTCCTTTTCTATTTCTAATAGAAATAGTTTCATCTTTCATTTCTTTATCTCCAACTATCAAAAGAAAAGGTGTCTTTTTCATAGAGTGGTCGCGAATTTTATAAGCGATCTTCTCTTTCCTCAAGTCACTTTCGACCCTAAATCCACTTTTTCTTAAGAAATCACGTATTTTAAGGCTATATTCTGCATGTTTATCAGTAATATTTAAAATAATTAGTTGGGAAGGAGCAAGCCAAAGAGGTAAAGCTCCACCATAATGCTCTATTAAAATACCTATAAATCTTTCAAATGATCCTAAAATAGCTCTACGAATCATAACCGGTACTAACCTTTCACCATTTTCTCCGACGTACTTTGCTCCCAATTTTTCTGGAATTGAAAAATCTAATTGAATTGTTCCGCACTGCCAAACTCTTCCAATGGAGTCTCTAAGATGGAATTCTATCTTTGGTCCATAAAATGCTCCTTCTCCAGGCAATAATTCCCAATTAAGTTCTTTTGAATCTAAAACTCCAGCCAGAGCTGATTCTGAGTTATCCCATACCTTGTCTGATCCTACCCTTTTTTCTGGACGGGAAGCCATCTTCACCTGAATATCTTTAAAACCAAATTCATTATAAACTTCAAATACCATATCTATGCAACTTGAGACCTCTGAAGCTACTTGCTCATGTGAACAAAATATATGGGCATCATCTTGCACAAAACTTCTTACCCTCATTAAGCCATGAAGTGTTCCGGAAGGTTCATCTCTAGTACAAGATCCAAATTCACTTAATCTTAAAGGTAATTCTTTATAGCTTCTAAGACCATGATTAAATATCTGGACATGACCTGGGCAATTCATTGGTTTGATTGCATATTCTCTAGATTCAGATTCTGTTGTGAACATTCCCTGATCAAATTTTTCAGTATGGCCAGACTTTTTCCAAAGAGAGATATCTAAAATGGAAGGTGTATGTATTTCTTGGTAACCATATTTAATCTGCTTTTTTCTCATAAAAGATTCAATTTCATTATAAAGAATTTTTCCTTGAGGATGCCAAAAAGGCATTCCTGGAGCTTCTTCTTGAAAATGAAATAAATTTAATTGCTTACCAAGTTTCCTATGATCTCTTTTTTCAGCTTCAGTAAGTTGAGTTAAATGCTCCTCTAACTCCTTTTTATTTGGCCAAGCTGTTCCATATATTCTCTGGAGCATTTCTTTATTAGAATCTCCTCTCCAATATGCTCCTGCTACCTTAATTAACTTAAATGCTCTTAAATGTTTTGTATTAGTTACGTGAGGACCTCGGCACATATCTAAATACTCTTCATGATGATATAAGGCTATGATTTCATTCTCTGGAATCTCTGAAATTATTTGCAACTTGTAAGATTCCTCTCTTTTTTTAAAGACAGACTCTGCACTCTTCCTATCCACTATCTCTCTAATAACTGAATAATCTTTATTGGCAAGTACAGTCATTCTATCTTCAATAGAAACCAAGTCATCATCACTTAATGGTATATCTAATAAAACATCATAATAAAAACCATTTTCTATAGTAGGACCTATTGCAAGTTTTATTTGTGGATATAGTTGTTTTAAAGCATGGGCTAAAAGATGAGCACAAGAATGCCGAATCACTTCTATACCTTCTGGGTCTTTAGAAGTAATTATTTCAATAGAACAATCTTTAGAAATAATTTCTGAAGCATCAACCAACTTTCCATTTATTTTACCTGCAACTGTAGCTTTAGCTAATCCTGGACCAATTTCTAAAGCAATATCCTCAATAGAAAGAGGATCTTTAAACGATTTTATGGAGTTATCTGGGAGTGTTATTTGAATCATAATCAGTGGTGGCCATTACTCTAGGACACTTGTAAGCTGAAGTTTAAGTATGTTTAACATGCAATGCAAGACACTTATGGAGACAATAGAGTTTTTTTCCATCCATCAGTAGAAACAGTAAAGAGCTCTCTAGTATGAAGCCTATTAGGCTGATCTTGCCAAAATTCTATTCTAGAAGGCTTTATTAAAAAACCACCCCATTTCAAAGGTCTCTCTACCTCTGAACCTTTTAAATCATCTTTAAATTCTTTTACTCTATTCTCAAGGGACAGATAACTCTCTATTTCTTCACTCTGATTTGAAACATAAGCAGAAATTCTTGATTCAATAGGTCGTGAATAAAAATATTCATCTGATTCTTTTTCTGACACCTTAGAACATAATCCTTCTACTCTTATAGCCTTATTCGTTCTAGCCCACCAAAAATTTACACTGGCACGACCATTATCTATAATATTTTTTCCTTTCCTACTTGAATAATCTGTAAAGAAGACCAATCCTTGATCAGTTAAAGTCTTTAATAGCACCATTCTGGAAGATGGAAATCCATATTTATCAACAGTAGCTATATTCATAGCATGCGGCAAAGGAACACCAGCATTAACAGCTTCAATAAGCCATGAATCAATTTTTTCTATTGGTTCAGAAGTTATATTGCTAGATGAGTAAAACTTCATTTATTTCTGTGATACCCAGTAATCTAAACTTAAGAACCTACCTCCTCCTGAAAAGAATAATAAAAGAAGCATAGATAAGTAAGTAACCGATAATTCTATTCCATTATTTTCAAGAGACCATCCGTTCCCCCAAAGTACTATTATTTTGAAGCACATCAGTAAAATCATAGGAATAACTGCCCACCTAACAAATAACCCTACCAATAAAAGAGCAGCTCCACCTAATTCAATTCCTATAACTAAGAAAGAAAAAATATCTGGAAATAGAACTCCTAAAGTTGAATAATATTTTGTTAACTCACCAATATTATTGTAGAAATCTGTACCTTCACTATAAAAAATAAAAAAAAGGTACAGTCTGAAAAAAAAAATAGCTAAAAAATCTACTCCTTGAAATTTTTTTAAAAAATTATTTATTGAAATAAAAATACTCATTTACTTCAAACCTTTTTAAGAATAATACTTCCTGCTGAATATCCTGCTCCAAAAGAACAAATAACTCCTAATTCACCAGATTTTAAATCATCTTTATAATTATGATGGGCAATAATAGAGCCTGCGGAACTAGTGTTAGCATAATCATTCAAGACTATTGGCAACTCTTTATCTTGCGGTTCTCTACCTAATAATCTTTTAGCTATTAATAGATTCATATTTACATTAGCCTGATGAAGCCAGAGTCTTGATACCTCATCTGTTAATATATTATTTTTTTCTAAATGACTAGCTATCAATTCTGCTACCATTGGAACGACCTCTTTGAATACTTTTTTTCCTTGTTGAATGAATAATTTATCAGGATCATTTGGGTCATTATTTTCTGATGAATTTAAAAAACCAAAATTATTCCTTATATTATTTGAAAAAACTGTTTTTAATTTAGTATCAATAACTTCAAATGCTATATCGCTATTACAGGTGCGATCTTTCTCTATTATTAAAGCTGTGCATACATCTCCAAAAATGAAATGGCCATCTTTATCTGCAAAATTTAAATGGCCACTGCATATTTCAGGATTTACTACTAATACAACATCTGCGACACCAGCTCGAATGTCATTAATTGCATTTTGTAAAGCAAAGGTAGATGAAGAACAGGCTACATTCATATCGTAAGCGTAACCTTCTATACCCAATAAATCTTGAACTTCTATAGCTATAGCAGGATAAGCTCTTTGTAAATTTGCACATGCACATATAACTGCGTCGATATCCTCTGCTTTTTTTCCTGATTCTTTTAGTGCTTCTTTTGCAGCAAAAAAAGCTATTTCTGCTTGCACAGAAGGCTCTTCATTCTTTCGTTTTTCTATAGAAGGTTTTAACCTTAAAGGATCTAAGATGCCTGATTTATTTATGACATGCCTTCTTTCTATACCTGAAACTTTCTTTATAAATGCTTCATCAGAATAGGTTAGTGCCTTGATTGTCTCTTTTTCTATCAGCTCATGGTTTTCAAGATTATATTTATCAACATATTTATTAAAGCTTTGCACAAGCTCCTTATTAGATATTACTTCTGGGGGTGTATATAACCCTGTTCCACTAACTACAACAGTCATAAACTTAATTTAGTTTATCCATTTTTAACATATTCTGACCTTATTATCCTTGTTTTTTCTCTATCTCCTCAAAAGCGTCTTGAATTTCTATAAATTTTTCTTTGGCTTTATTTATTAATTCTTCCGGTAAGCCTTTAGAAATAAGAGTGTCAGGATGGAATTCTCTTCTTTTCTTTTGATAGACCTTTTTAATCTCTATAAAGGGAGACTCTCTATCTACGCCTAAGATCTTATATGGATCTTTTGATCCTGCAGAAAATTTATTAAGCATTTGTTCAAATAAGGAAAAGTCTAATTTAAAAATATTTGGAGTTTTCCTTAAAAGAGCCTCTTCAGATTCATCTAAAACTCCATCTGCCATTGCTAATTCAAATAATAATTCATAGAACATTATCAAGGCATTTGTGTTGTTACCCAAAAGACTAGCTAATTGTGCTGCATATTCTTCATAAGAAACCTGATCATCCTTAGCATGATTGAAGACATCGATAGCATATTGTCTATCATCTGAACTAAGTTTAAAACGATCTTTGATAAAGATTTCTACTTTATCTATCTCTTCTTTTGTAATAACTCCGTCAGATTTAGCTATTTTGGCCAAGCAAGCAAATAAAGCAGCAAAAAAAGCTGCTTGTTGTTTTTGAGTATTGGTAAAATTTGATCTAGAGCTAGAATGAGCTTTTTGACCTCCTAACTTAGATCCAATTACGCCGCCTATAAGTCCACCTATTGGACCTCCTAAACTGAAACCTATCATGGCACCTAAAGCTGAATTCCAGAAGCTCATATATATAATTTATTAATATTATTATTGTAAAGAAGTTAATTTTATATGAAACTGTCTAGATAGAATATCTAAATAATTTGGAGACAAAATGGCTTTACCGGTTACTGAGTATATTAAGTTACCTGAAAATGAGGAACCTTATCTAGAAGGACATAAATGTAAAAAATGTGGGTCAATATTTTTAAAATCTAGAAAGGCTTGCTCTAAATGTTTTACAAGAGATGAAATGGAACTTATAAGACTTTCTAAAACTGGCAAAGTATATTCGTTTTCAATTGTTTATAGATCTTTTCCAGGTATAGAAGTGCCTTATATTTCAACTATTGTTGACCTAGATGGAGGCGGAACTATTAAAGGAAATCTAATAAACTGTGAGCCAGATCCAAAAAATATAAAGTTTGATATGTCGGTAGAGGTAGTTTTTGGTGATGCTTTAGGAAGAAAGGATGCTGATGGTAATTCTTATATAAGTTATTTTTTTCAACCAATTTCTTAAGGAGTAGATAATGAGCGAAGTATATGTGCTTGGTGTAGATATGATAAAATTTGGAAGATTTCCAGATAGAACAGTTCCTGATCTTGGCTCTGAAGCTGCTTTATTAGCTCTTGATGATGCTAATTTAAGTATAAAAGATATGGATGCCCTGTATTGCGGAAATCTTTATCAAGCAAGTTCAATGGTTGGTCAGAAAATTTTACAAGAAATTGGTCAAACAGGAATTCCTGTAGTTAACTGTGCAAATGCTTGTGCAACTGGAGCTACTGCATTTAGAGAAGGATGGACTGCAATCAAAGCTGGTCTATATGATTGCGTCTTAGCAGTTGGGGTAGAGCAAATGGGAGCTGGATTGCTAGGCGGAGGTGTTCAATCATCAGGAATCTCTCATGAAGGCCTCTTAGGATCTGGAACTATGCCAGCCGTATTTGCAGAAGCTGGATCAGAACATTCAAGAAAATATGGAACAACTTTTGAGCAATTCGCTAAGATTTCTGTTAAGAATCATCACCATTCAACAATGAATCCTAAAGCTAGATATCAAATAGAAACACCTCTTGAAGAAGTTATGAATGCCGAGATGATTTCTTACCCTAATACAAAATTAATGTGCTCTGTGAACGTAGATGGAGCTGCAGCAGCGGTTTTAGTTTCAGAAAAAAAAGCCAAAGAACTAGGTATGAATAGAGCGATAAAAATAAAGGCCTCTGTTATGACAAGCGATCCTTATCAAGAAAGAGACCTGGTCATGCCTGATGTAAATACCTGTACAAAGAAAGCTGCTAAAGAGGCCTATGAAATGGCTGGCTTAGGGCCAGAAGATGTAGATTTAGTAGAATTACATGATTGTTTTGCCACAGCAGAAATGCTGCATTATGGAAATTTAGGTCTATGTAAAGACGAAGATGCAGGAAAAATGTTAGATGAAGGAAAATTTGATTTGGGTGGAAAAACTCCAGTTAATGTTTCCGGAGGTTTACTTTCAAAAGGTCATCCTCTAGGAGCAACAGGAATTGCAAATATTTATGAAGTTTGCACACATCTAAGAGGTGAAGCAGGCAAAAGGCAAGTAAAAGACGCAAAAATTGGACTTACCCATGTTATAGGATTAGGAAGTGCTTGTGGAATCCATATTCTCGAAAAAATATAAATAATGCTTATAGGTGTCATTAGTGACACACATAATAATTTTAAGAATATATCTAGAATTATAGAGATATTTAATGATCTCAAAGTAGATCTAGTAATACATACTGGAGATATTACTAATACTAAGAGCTTAGAATTATTCACAAATTTGAAGTCTAAGTTTGTAGGTGTTTTTGGGAATAATGACAGAAAGGAACCTAATCTAAAAGAAAAATGCGAATCTTTAGGATTCAATTTTTATGAACCTCCATACACTATTGAAATTAATAAACTAAAAATAGGAATCTTCCATGAACCTGAAAACATCGCGGAATTCATTTTTAGATATCCAGAAACATCCGTAATTTTCCATGGTCATACTCATAAGTACAGGAATGAAGTTATTAATTCAACCTTAGTAATAAACCCAGGAGAGTCTGCGGGAATGATCGAAGGTCTAAATGCTATAGGCCTTTTTAATACTACTTCAAAAGAATTCAAAAGAATAAGATTCTAGATCTACTTATGTAATTTCTTTATAAATTTCGAAGTTACAAAGAATAAAATAGAAACTGATGTCATAGATAAGAAAATAGGTCTTAGCGCTCTAAGACTAAGCCTATTCTCTAAGATAAAATCAAGAATGAAAATTAGTATGGCCGGAACCAGAAGATCTTTCTCTGGATCGAGATACCATGGTGTAAAAAAAAATGTTGCTAATAGAATGAAAATGGGAATTCGTAATTTTTTAGAGAAAAGACTTGTGAATTGAATACAGAAAAAAGAAACACAAAATATATATACTATCCAGGGTAGAAAATAATTCATTAACCTTTCATTGAATAAAGAGATGCTTTAGATCTTCATAGAGTAAATGTTTTCGCCATGCACCTCTTAAGTCCATTGCTTCTTCTGCACCAAAGATAAAAGAATCCCTTAAGTAATCTTTTTGATTTTTCTTAGAAAATAGAAATGACTTGTTAATTCCGTAATTAACTGCATTTATTTCAATAACATTGTCCATTTTTTTTAAAATAATATTTTGTTGAGCTGACGAGATTGGAATCAAATATTCTTCTTCAGGAATTTGACTTATTTTATTTAAAGCGTTTTTAGCCATGAGTGAGGTCTCTTCAAAAAGCCAGTCTTTTTTTCCTTGCTTACTTAAATCCAAGACTTGTTCTTCAAAGATATCTAATAAATATTCAACATCCATAGCTGCATAATCTAATTGGGATGATCTTAAAGGACGTTTAATCCAATTGGACATAGTTTCTTCTTTTTTAATGGTAACACCAAAATTATTCTTAACTAAACCTTGATAACTAATAGAAAGTTCATTTCCAAGAAATGCATTTGCAATTTGAGTATCAAAGATATTATGTATGTTCTTATGAGTCCAAGAATAAAGTGCTTCAATATCTTCTCGACAAGAATGTATGATTTTATTAATATTTTTATCTTCAAATATTTTGGATATTTCCTCATTACTCTCTAAAGCAATACAATCTATTATATAAATTTCTTCTGAATCGTTAATTTGCACTAAAGATAACTTCATATTATCTTTAGTAGTTCTTCTAAATTCAGTATCAATAGCAATATTCTTGCGACAAGAAAGTTCCTTACCTAACAATATTAGATCTTCTTCTGAGGTAATTAGATTAAACAAATCAATAAACCTATTTCTCTACCTTTTGAGAATGCAATAAATCATGTATTTTTGGATCAGGAGTGTAGTCAGCTGAAGAATCTACCAAAATCTTTCTAATTAAATTTTGGTCATTAATTTGTATAGCCGAATTTAAATCTTCTATAAGAGAACTAATCTTTTCCCAAGAAATCTTATTCTCTTGAGCTTGAGATATTCTTTCAATCTTTGTTGGACTAGTTTTATTACCTAACCAAAGTTCTTCATAAAGTTTTTCTCCATATCTAAGTCCAGTAATTTCTATTTCTATATCTCCATCAGGATGCTCTAAATCTTTAACTTCTAGTCCACTCAATCTGATCATCCTCTTTGCCAAGTCTATAATCTTTATCTGCTCTCCCATATCTAATACAAAAACCTCTCCGCCTTTTGCCATAGCTCCTGCCTGTATAACTAATTCAGCCGCTTCAGGAATTGACATAAAATATCTTGTCACCTCTTCATGAGTGACAGTTAAAGGTCCCCCATTTCGTAACTGTTGCCTAAAAAGAGGTACAACTGACCCAGCGGAATCTAAAACATTACCAAATCTCACCATAGTGATGAGGGTTTTTTTCTCTTTTGATTCAGTCTCGGCAGACAAAGCTTGTAGTATCAACTCAGAAATTCTTTTTGTAGCGCCCATGACATTAGTAGGCCTTACTGCTTTATCAGTAGAAATCAGAACAAATGTATCAACCTCGGCTTCTATTGCTGCTTGAACACAATTCATTGTTCCAAATATATTATTCTTAATGCCTTCTATTGTATTCATTTCAACTAAAGGAACATGTTTATATGCAGCTGCATGATAAATGGTAGAAACTTTAAAAGTTGTAAAAACATCTATTAATCTATTCTTATCAACAACGCTTCCTATTATAGGAATAATAGGAATTCCTAATTTAAGATCTTTTAATTCCTTTTCGATAAGATATATTGAATACTCAGAAATTTCGAACAGAACTAAAACAGAGGGCTTATATTTTATAATTTGCCTTGATAGCTCTGAACCTATAGAGCCCCCGGCCCCTGTAACTAAAACTACTTTATTTTTTATATTCTCTTCAAGTAATTCTTTATTTGGTTTTGCCACCTCTCTTCCTAATAAATCTTCTATCTCAACTTCCTTTAATTCAGATACTGAGACTTTTCCAAGAGCTAACTCTGCAACTCCCGGCAAAACCCTAACTTTTACAGGATATTTCTCAATATCCTTAAGTATTCTTTTTAATACGGAACGGCTAGCAGAAGGTATTGCTATAAGAACTTCTTGTACATTTTTTTTTGTTATCAACTCTTCTAGTTTATTTGGGGAAAATACTTCTAATCCATTTACAAAGGTTCTTTGAGAAGAAAGATCCTCATCAATAAATCCTACTGGCTTCATTTCTTTGCTTAACTTTAATGCTGTTGCTAATTGAAGTCCTGCTGAACCTGCTCCATAAATTATCACTCTAGATGATGGTAATAGCTGATTCGAGAATAAAGAACTAGCAAACATCCTTATGGAAGAAGTTGCTAAAAGAGAAATGGCTAAATAAATAACCAATACAGATAAATCTAAAAAATTTAGATACTCAATCCATTGAGAAGTTATACCAATAATAATTATAAAAAGTAATAGTGCTTTTACAATTTCCCAAAAAGCCCTAAAACTTATAAATCTTATAACACTTCTATATAAATCAAATTTGAGGAAAATAAATAAAGCGAATAAAGGGACTATGAAAATGAAGCCTAGCTCACTTGAATATAAAACTTTATTAACTAAAGATAAGCTAATCCAAAGAGAGGCCACTAACGAAAAATAGTCTACAAAAGCTACAATAAGATTTTTTTGTAGCCTATTTAGTTGCAGAGCATACTTTGCCAAAGTCTTATAACTAAATTTCATATTAATGACTTGGATTAAGTTTGAAATAAATACAGATGCATAACAATGGTATAAAAGCTATCAACAGACCAACTATACCTTGGATTTGGCCAAAAGCTGTAGCGAAAGCTAATGGAGACAACCAAAATAAATTTATGGAGAGTACTAGAAGACTGATCTTTGCATGAGAACCAACTGCTCGGGCAGCATGTTGATATGCATGATTAGAATGTCCATGGTATAAAACCTCAAAATTAAGTAATCTTATTATTAAAGTAAAAGTAGCATCAACTATAAAGACTCCCATCAAAATCAAAAACGACCAAAATAATACAGGTTCATGAAGTGACGCTTCTAGAGAAAAGAAAGCTAATATTATTCCCAAAAAACCACTTCCTGTATCTCCCAAGAACATTCTTGCAATAGGAAAATTCCAGAATAGAAAACCCGAACACGCCCCTGCTAATAAAACATGCATCTTCCAGATTTCTATTTCTGATAATCTAAAAAAACAAATTAATCCGAAAGATAAACACACCGAAATCACTTGGATGGAAGCTATACCATCTATTCCATCCATAAAATTATATAAATTTAAGATCCATACTATATAAACCAACACTAAAAGGCTTCCTATGAATCCTAAATTAATAGTTTTATTAAATAGAATTATTTCATGAAAATTAAATTCTAATATATATAGTCCCAAAAGTGCTGCAACAAAATGAGATGTTAACCTTAACAGGGGATTTACCTCACTTACATCATCTATAAAACCGACAATCCCAACCAAACTTGCACAAAAGAATAATGATAAATAAATTCCAGAATCTAAAAATCCAAAAAGATTACCAAAAAAAAGAAAGGTCCCGAATGTAAGGATTATGACTAATCCGCCTCCTTCAATAGTTGGGGTCAAGTGGGCACTCCTTTTATTTGGAATAACAATCAAATCTGTTGAAGGTGGAAATCTAAGATAGATCCAACCAAGAATCATAGAGATGAAAAAAGAAGTTGCTACTAGTATGGTCATGTTTGAAATATCTATACCTATTTTTATAAAATTAAATCCTTATTGAAATGTTCAGCTGTCTTTTTTAGACCTTCAGCTATTGTGTATTTAGGTTGGAAATTCAACAAAACTTTAGACTTATTAATATTTAAATGAAAAGAATCACATAACCTTCTTGTCCTCTCTTGTTGGCGAATTAATATCCCGAAGAATTGAATAAGATTTGGAGGAAAAGGAATTAACCTATTTCTTTTTTTTAGAGCATCAGCTAGATGGACAACTAATTCTCCTATGGATAAATCTTTTCCGTCACTAATAAGAAAAGTTTGATTAATGGCAGATTGATTAAGTAAACACTCTAGAATGAATTCATGTAAGTTATATAAAGAAATAAAACTTCTATGATTCTTGATAGATCTTAATGGAAGTGGTATTCCTCTTTGTATTAATTTCATTATAGATAAAAAATTTGCTCTGACTCCTGGGCCATAAATCAAAGCAGGCCTTATAATAGTTAAATCTAATCCTTCTCTTTCTGATAATTTTATAAGACCTTGTTCTGCTTTATATTTTGATATCGCATAATCACCCACAGGATTAGGTTTATCTTTTTCTGTAAATGGCCTGTCGTATTGAGATGATTCGCCATTAACTTTAGCTGAACTAATATAAATGAAACGCTTAATACCGAACTCTAAAGCCTGAGAAGCTAAATTGAGCGTGCCATCTATATTAATTGAATCATATTCTTGTTTAGGATTTTTAGATTCATCGTGCATGACATGAGCGCGAGCTGCAGTATGCAAGATAACATTTATATTTTTGAAAGAGGAAGTCCAGTTTGTTTCTGAATCTATGTTGTTTATTATAGAAAAATCCTTTGCCCTGCCCATGGCTTGTTCTTCATTTCTATAAACTGCTCTAAATTGGATCTGACTATGAACAGCCTGGTTAACTAGAAAATTTCCTAAAAATCCTGAAGCCCCTGTCACTAATACCTTCATCTAGTTTATATTAATTTAATGGGTTAAGTTTTATTTAGCTCTTTCTTTGCTTTATTAAAAGGCATCATTAAGGCTCCAATTAGATATCCTGGAGCTTTTACTAAATCAAGTAAAAGACCTAATGAGCCGACCTGAATCCATCGAAAAGGAAAAAGGAATTCTTTATTGACATTATGTCTTAAAGGAAAATATACTCCACGATACAACAGAGAAGCTAACAATATTGACCCCAAATATAATTTAGTGATGTGAGGCACATACCAAACAGAAGTTTCTATCCATCCAGCTATTAAGCCATTCCATTTAAAGATTATTAAGAATAAAAAGATAAAAAATAATAACTTAAATATATTTTGTGAAAAACTACCTAAAGATTTTTTAAGAAAGAATCTATCTAAGATTAAAACTAACAAGAAAAAAGTAACCAGTACTAAAAGATAAATCTTCGTTACATTAGGCATATAAAAGTAACTCTTTTCCCACCCTACGATTGAATTCCATTTGGGTATGATAATAGCTGACATGAGAAGTGTTAAACCAAGATAAATATCTTTAACGGTATGTTGAATATCTACTTTCGAGCCATGAAGTTGATATATAAAAAACTTTTTTAAGGTGGGTATTAATTTATTAGGTAGTGAGTTGTAAGTTAAGAATATTTCAACAGGAGTAATACATTTAAAGTTCAAAGACTTAAGTCTACTCCTCCATTCAATATCTCCACCGGAACGCACCCCTGACATTATTTTACCTGACATTAAAAAATTTTCTTTAGTAATAAATGTTCCTGGAGCAGTCTCATGCCCAGATCTTCCATAGGTTGAATCTCTAAGTAGATTCTGAAAAGAACTATCAGCTAAATACTTAGTTACTCCAAAAACTATATCTATATTTTTTGTTTCAATAATTTTTTTATACTCACATAGCCAATTGCTTTTAGGTATTGTCTTAGTATCTAGAAAGGCTAACCATTTTCCTTTTGCTATGCTAGCCCCTAAATTACTTGCTTCATATGGGTATAACTTATCTTCATGCAGGTAAGTTATTACAAAAGGTACATTTAACTTATTTAAAGAATTTTTAATCTCATCATTATCACTGGAGTCTACAATCACTAATTCTTCAGGAAGATATGACTGATTTCTTATTGCTCCTATGGTTGAATCTAAAAGTTCTAAATCGTTATATGTTGGAATAATTATGCTGATATTAAATTCATTCATTTTTACTTTATTCTTTATCTAAGAATATAAATTAATAGTTAGTGCTATTTATTAAAAATAATCTTATCTACAAATCTAATATAAAGCAGTAAAAGAAATATTTCACAAATTAAAGTTGAAAAAGCAGCTCCATAAATTGAAAAAAGAGGTATTAGTATAATATTAAGACTAATATTCAAAATAGCAGCTAATCCTAAAGCTATTACATTCTTCTTCATACCATTTTCAGTATGGAGAGGGGCGCCCATACTTGTAGATAAAAATTTAAAAGGTACAGCAAAGGATAAGATTAAAAGGATATTAATAGCCTCTTTATAAGCTTCTCCAAAGAAATAAGAAATTAAAGAAGGGGATAACAAAAATAAGAGACATCCAATCATAATTCCCAAAATTAACATATACTTATTACCAGAATGATGAAAGACTTGGAATTTATCTTTATCTAAATTAATCCATCTATGAATTTTAGGCATGAGAAATTGCTGATATATAACACCGGGTAATATATAAATTGCCATCATAACTACAAAAGCAATATTAAAAATTCCTGCAGACTCTGGACTATCTAGATAATCTAAAAAAATAACACTTGTCTGAAAAAAAATCAGATAAAAAATTGCACTTAAACCGAAAGGCCAAGTATTTTTTAAAATATCTTTAAATTCAATTGAAGATTCTTTTTGATATTCAGAAATATTTGATTCGGGTTTAAGTCCATAACCAATCAATTCAATCTTTCCTAGAAAAAAGGATCTTAGATAGAAACATCCTATTGCCACCAAGATAATAGATGAAAAAGAAAAGAGAATACCTACTTCATTTAACTCAAAAGAAATAGCGGATAGTAAAAGAAATAATATTAAAAGAAATCTAAGAATATGAGGCAAAGGTGTCCATAGAGCTAAAAGCTTATAACGTTGCTCTAATTGGAATCTACTGATAGTAAGATTAAATACTGCCTGAGCAAAAATTAAAGGGATCATAATGAGAAGTAAATAAGAAAAGTTTTTTTCATGCGGACCGAGTAAGGCCCATAGGGATATCAGGAAACAGACTATGAAAGAATTTACTAAAGTGAATCTAAAACTTTGATAGAGCCATGCAGTTCCTTTCCACCCTTCTTCTCCAAAGACTTTTAACAAAAACTGATGAACTCCAAAGGTAGATAAAGAAGATATTACGGTTAAGGTCGCGAATGCAGATGCAAAAATTCCATACTCATAAGGACCGAAATTACGTGCTAAAATTATCTGAGTTAAGAATCCAAGAAGAGCTCCTAATAATGCTCCTATCCAAAGAAATGAAACTTCATGCAAGTACTTTAATACTAATGGGAATCTCTTAAACATCTAATGTATAGGAAAAAAAATAGCGATTAGATCTTATTTTCATACCATTGATTAAATTGGATAATTGACCACAATTTATGCTCATGATTGAACTGACCAGAGAAATGTTCATCTTTTAATTTCTGAATCATAGGAAAATTAAACAATCCATGCTTATCAGAGGCTTCCTGAGATAGAGTATCATTTACCCAATCTTTTAATTCATTCCTCATCCAGATACTAATTGGTATCCCAAAACCTTGCTTAGGTCTCTCGAATAAGTCCTCAGGCATATGCTGTGCTAATATTTTTCTTAAGACCCACTTAGTTTTTCCATCGCGAATTTTAAACTTTAAGGGCAAAGAATAAGCATACTCTATAAGTTCTTTAGATAAGAAAGGTGCTCTTGTTTCTAAACTGTAAAACATTGAGGATCTATCCACTTTGCATAAGATGTCATCAGGTAAATATGTTTCAAAATCTGCATGCATCATTGCTTCCTCAAATGATAAATTAGAATTCTTAGCAAATAAATCGTGATGCTTAAAATTTTCTGCGTCCTCAAACTTCATTATTTTTGAAGAATTCGTCCATTCTGTTGTCATAGATTCATAAAACGAAGCTGGATTATTAATTGACCTTAATTTTGTTATCACTTTCTCTAATCTTACTTCAGGTGACCCTGATAGATTTTTACCTACTGGTGTAATCGAGAAAAGAAGAGATAGAAACTTTTTAGGAAAGATATTTAATAAATCAAGACTTCCTCGCTGAACCAAAGAAGGGACATATTTAAGGTATTTCCAATATTTATTAGCTAATAAATATCTGTTATAGCCTCCGAAAATTTCATCACCAGCATCTCCACTTAATGCAACTTTTACTTCCTTCCTCGCCAAACTAGAAACCAGCATAGTAGGGATCTGTGAAGAATCTGCAAAAGGTTCATTAAAAGCTTCCGGTAAAGACGGGATAATATCTAAAACATCTTGCTTACTGCATTGATAAGTAGTGTGATTACAACCTAGATAGCTAGCAACTTTTTCTGCAAATACTGACTCATCATAGTCTAAGAAATCAAAACCTACAGTATATGTCTTAACTTCTTTGCCGCTTTTCTTCATCATGGCCACTACTAAACTAGAGTCAATGCCACCAGAAAGGAATGCCCCAAGCGGGACATCTGAGATTAATTGATTTTTAACAGATCTTTCCAATAAATTGCTCGTATGATCTATAACCTCTGCATCTTTAATAGAATCCCCTTTCATCTTATTAAGATACAGCTCGTCTAAGGACCACCATTTTGAATAAGTTACACCTTTTGTAGATATTAATTCCTCAAAAGAAGAAAAAGCCTTTGATTCAAAAATATTTAAGTCTACTGTCAAACAAGATCCTGGAGGCAATTTGAAACTATGATTAAAAATAGTGTGAGGTGAAGGAATATAGTTCTTTTGGAGATATTTCTCTACTGACCTTTTATTTATAGATTGATTAAAAGATGGAACGCTCTTTAGAGCAGATAATTCAGAAGCAAAACCAAAAAAATTCTTTTCTGTTGATATATATAACGGTTTCTCTCCAGATTTATCTCTAGTTAGAGTTAAATGTTGTTTTTTTCTATCATAAATAGCAAAAGAAAACATGCCTTCAATCTTTTTTAAGACGTTATCTATGCTATCGAACTCAAATAAATTTACTAAAGTTTCAGTATCGCAATTACCATGCCATTTTATATCAAAATTCTTATTAAGTTCTTTCCTTAAAGAATTATGATTATAAATTTCTCCGTTGTAGATAATAGAGAATCTTTCTCCTAAGGAATTCATTGGTTGATTTCCTGATTCATCTATTCCTAAGATACTCAACCTCCTGTGCCCAAATTTTAGTACATAATCATCAAGAATTTCTTCAGTTATGCCTGAAGAATCCGGACCTCTCTTGAATAATAAATTTGTTGCAGTCTTAAACTCTTCTGAAGAAAAAGATAAGTTTTTGCGATGCAAACAGCCATTAATTCCACACATTTTTTTAAACCTAAAGTTTTAAGTAAATAATTTTCAGAAATTACTTTCTGTCATATTTATCATGATATCTAACTATATCGTCTTCTCCCAAATAAGAACCTAGCTGTATTTCTATAAACTCTAAATTACTATTGCCCGTATTTTTAATATAGTGTTTTGATTTCTTTTGTATTTTTACAGATTCTCCTTCCCTTAGATTAGATAGCTGATCATCTAAAAATAATTCTGCAGACCCCTTAAGAATAGTCCACACCTCTTCTCGATGGTCGTGAGATTGAAGTGATATAGCTTCTCCTATCGAAACAGATATCTTCTTTACTTTATAAAAACTAGTTTCTTCTAAAGTTTTATACCACCCCCAAGGTCTATAATTTGTATGATCAGATAGCTCTGAGATAGTGAACTTATTTTTTGCATGATTTTGAAAACCTTCTAAATCTCCTAAATGATCTTTAGTGGAAATAAATAAGTTATCTTCATTCTCTATCAAAAGAATATTATCCAAGCCTTTTATGCTCACAAATTTATCTTGGGACCACACTAAAGTATTTTTTGAATCTTCTACAAAAGAATCCTTCGAAAAAATATGATTATCTGAAACGTCTTTTCCTGTTTTTGTGATGAGCTGACTATATTCACTGAAGGAACCTATGTCAGTCCAATCTGAGTCAAAAGCAAAAAAATGATGATTTTCTATCTTCTCAAATAAAGCTTTATCTATTGAAATAGATTCAATTTCTGAAAAAATTTTATAATCTAGCAAATCTGAATCTTTATCTAAAGCATTCTTGATGCCCTCACAAAGCTTTGGGCTTAACCGAACCATTTCATTATTAAGATACTTAAGGTTTGTTATAAAAATTCCAGTATTAACATAAGCATTTTTATCTAAAAAGATCTTTTCTATTTGCTTTTTATTAGGTTTTTCTAAAAATTTTGAGGTTCTAAATAGTGAATTATCTAATTCATGACCCAGCATGTAACCATAAATTTGTGAAGGATTTTTATCTAATTTAGCCATAGAAATAATTGGGACTTTGAAGAAATCTTCGCTAAATAATTTTTTTAATTTTTGAATATGTTGATAATCATTAATAAAACAATCGGAAGGAAATATCATTAAATTAATATTTTTACCAAGACGTCTTTCAATTAATTCTGAGGCAAACATTATCGAAGGCGCTGTATTCTTTTGTATTGGTTCAATAATTAATTCTAGATTACTGATATTCAATTCTAAAACTTCTTTTTTAACTTCTTGGAATGCATGATGAGAGGTTACTATATATATAAGATCAAAATTTAATTCACTTATCTTTTGAAGATGCCTTCCAAGAATAGACTGAGAATTATTTAAAGGTAGCAGATACTTAGGTTTTGATTCTGTGGATAAAGGCCAAAGCCTTGAACCTACACCGCCTGCTAGAACTATAGCGACACTTTTCATTTCAATTTTAATTTTATATTAACTTTAAGAAAAAAATATAATGCGATAAAAACATAATTATCAATCCTTATAAAGATTTAAAAATTTATTATGAATTATATCTTCCGAAAAATTATTCAAAACATATTGACGAGATTTTTTGCCCATCAAATTAACTTGATCTTGATTATTTATAAAAAAATTCATTTTCTCTACCAAGCCTTGATGATTATGGGATTCCACTAGGAAACCATTTTCTCCTTCTATTACACAATCCCTGCATCCATTCACGTCAGTCAATATAAGAGGTAAAGAACATGCGGCTGCTTCCAAAGCAACTTGAGGCAAACCTTCCCTATAAGATGGCAAAACAAAGACACTTGCCTTCTGAAATACATCTGACATCAACTTATGGTTAACCTTACCTAGACATGTTAAAGCATTGTTTGATTTTAAATGCTCTAAGTCTTTTGAGCTCAAACTTTTTGGATTGCTAGGATCTATTCCACCTACTACTAAAAAATTGGCTCTTTCTGGTCCAATTTTCTCTGCAGCCGTAACATATTCATTAATACCTTTGTCGATTAAAAGTCTGCTGGAAAATAAAAAAGTAATTTTTTTTGGATATTCATCTTTTCTTAAGAATTTAGAAGTATTTATTCCATTTCCTTGAATAACTTTAATCTTATTTTTTTTGACAATGGACTCATTGATAAATAAATCTTTGTCGTCTAAATTTTGAAAGATTATCCTGACATTTTTTTTATAAAAAATTATTTTATACAGATAAATTATAATTTTTTGTAAAATGTATGCTTTTAAAGACTTATCTATAAAAACATAACCCATACCGCTAATCGTACAATATACTTTTTCTATTTTTAGAAAAAAAGAAACAATGCCACCAAAAATAATTGGCTTAGGGGAAATTAAGCTTAACTTTCTTGGTTTCAAATTTTTAATGATATAGAAAAGTTTAAATAAACTTAAAATATTTGAAAATATATTTATTGAAGACCTTTTATCTCTAAAATCTACAAGGTTTATTGATGAACTCTCTATTTTTTTAATTTCTTCCAATGAACAGTCAACTAAATTTGTAGCAACAGAAATCTTTAAGCCATTTTCACTTAAATGCTTAATTAAATTTAATCTATGACTCTCTAAAAACCTAAAGTCATTGACTACAAATAATATGTCAGGCTTCAAGTTCTTTTCTTGAATATTCATTCCTTTTTGATGCGTAATAGAAGGCTATTAAAAAAGGCCATAATATTTCAAACCTATAACGACTAAGAGTTCCTATATTAAAAGCTGTTATTGCCAATAAAGAGAAGGTCACAAAAAATCCAGTGAGCACTATCCAAAAATTATTTTGCAAGTAAACCTTTCTGCTAAATATAAAAAATGCTAAAGCTATAGATAATATCAATGACTCAACAAATATTAAAAGCTTAAAAATTCCAGATATTTCCCAAGGCAAAGGTCTCAACATAAACTCTGGAAGAGATATAATTGACAGCCATATTAATTCTAAACCACTAGATATCTTTAACTCATTTGGATCTACATCTTTACAGGCAAGATATCCTCCATAACAGTCCTCAATAGCAAAAGCTAAACGATAAATATTTAAATACTCGGCATAGACATCAAAGAAAATAACTACTCCAAAGACGCCCACAATAGTGCTCAATAAATATCTTTTAAAAGATAAATCTGCTCTGACTAAAAACATCAATAACCAAGCTATTATTAAACCTGGTGCAAATTGAAGTTTAATAACGCTAACAAATACAAGAAAAATTAAAGAAAGGATTATTTTTCTTTCTAACAAAGATACTAGTGCCACAGTCGCACATGAAATTATTAAACAATCCCTTAACCCCACTGAAGAATAAAGGATAAAACTAGGAACTAAGAAAAAATATATTAATTTTTTTGGATCTATTCTTCTACTTAGATATACAAAAAGGAGTAAAGCTATCAGCTTATTTATAAAAGCTATAGAGGTAACAGACAAGTAAGAAAACATAGGAATTGAAGACAGAGCTAAAGATGCAATTCTTACCTTATATGCAATTATAGAACTAAGATTTGTTACTTCTAAACCATCAAGAATACCAAAACCTAAGGAAATAGATTTATTAATTTCTTCCAAATAACTGGCCTGATCCCCCATATATGCGGGTTGAAAAATTATATAATTTATGAAAAGAGGAGTGGATAAATAAAATAACCAAAAAACAAATAACTGCCTATCAAGAAAGTTAAAATGAGTTAGCATCATTAAAATCAAAACTACAAAAATATAGTTAGTGATCTCTGATAGGATATAAACAGAATTAAAATCTGTTAATAAAAACCCTACTGTTTCTAGACTAAACAATCTTTAAAGAATGCAGTTTAAGAAGAATCTTTATGGAGGAGACTCCTTATATAAAGGAAAATTATAGATATAACAAAACCCAAGAAACTAAATGCGTAATAAATAAACTGCAAGTTAGGCGAAACAAAAGTAGGGGAACTCTGAGGAGGTTCAACTATTCTCATAGAATAAGGTAAATCAGAGGAAGCCAATGCTATCTCTAAGTATTGTTTTTTCATAGAATCAATAAGAGAACGCCTAACTTCAACCTCATTTACTGTCTCAAGTTTGCTCTTTATAAAATTGATCTGACTTTCTGCATAGATAATTCTTTCATCCTTTAATGTCTGATCTGCGGCCATAAGTAAATCAACTATAACTTTTTTAGCCAATTCTGGATTACTTGTAAGCGAATAAACTAGAGCTTTACGAGTTTTTCCTCTAGGTATCTTCAGCATTATATAACCATCTAAAGTACCTTTTAAATCTGTTGGGGTAAGTTCTTCATTCAAAATACTTAAGTCATACCCAAGGACCCATGAACTAAAAATATCCGAAAAAGTAGGTTCGCCAATTAAAAATTTATCCTTCTCTGGATCATAATTATCTCCAAAGAAGATTTTATCGTAACCTGCCTCCCAAAGTATCTTAGCTGTAGGATATGTAAATATTACATCAAAAAGAGGGTCAAGACCCTGAGGATTAGAAGACCCTGTAAGGGTTTTTACCATTTGTCCAACTCCTACAGGGCTAGCATTGGTATTAGTTAACTCATTGGGGGCTATCACAGCTGTAACCTGAAATCTGGGAGTTAGAGTAGTGGAGTAAATTATTCCTAAAAGTAATCCAACTAAAGTAGATGCTAAAATAAACTTGTAGGATTTAAGTGCTAACTTGATTGGATCTGATATTAATTTTATTAAATTTGAATTTTCAAGAATATTCATGATTTTGTTTTTATGATTAAAAATTTAAGTTTATAAATATTTTAGTTACACACTAAAATCTATCAATAGCTTCTTTATATTCCGACCATTGCCCCACATCTGTCCAATCCTGCTCTCCTATAGGATAAACTCCAATTTTTTTATCCATATTTCGTGACATTTCGAGCAACTCAGGAAAATCAAAAAAAGAATCTTTAGGGATTAAGTCTATCATATCTGGATTTATCACATACAAACCAGTGTTCACTAAGAAATCGAATACAGGTTTTTCATCAATTGAACTAAGAGACCCTTCAGAGTTTAGTTTACAAGTCCCATAAGGAATTACATATTCTTTGGCTGAAGCAACTAAAGTAATATCATATTGATTCTTTATATGAAAAGAATATAGATCATTATAATCAGCCTTGATTATAATATCGCAGTTGGTCATAAAAAAAGGAATGTCTATTCTTGAAGGCAATAAACTTAAACTTCCTGCTGTACCTAAGGGTTTATCTTCTTCTATGAAAGAGACATTATAATTAGGATTAAGCTCTTGAAAAAAAGCTTTTAAGATTTTACTTTTATAATTTACGCTCATATAAAATTCGTCAATTCCTATATTCGTAAATTCGGTAATTATATGCTCAATTATTGTCTTATTATTAACAGGCAGAAGTGGCTTAGGAAGAACATCTGTAAAAGGTTCCAAACGCGTACCCTTTCCACCAGCCATAATAACTACAGGGACTTTTAATTCCTTGTTAGGTGTTTGTTTATCCTCAAATATATCAGCCCATAACAAAACTTTGACAACTTTTGACTCACTATCTACTATTGGTATCAGATCATATCTATTAGTAATAAATATATCTTTTGCCCTTTCAGGATTGAAAGCTCCATCTTGTAAATAAGTTGAATTAGGATTGTAATATTTATTAATAGAAGAATTTAAGTCCTCCTCTTTGATAATAGCTTTTCTAACATCTCCATCTGACAGAGTCCCCAAAAGAAAATTATTATTATCAACAACGACTAAACATTTCTGGCCTGCTTTATGTATTCTTTTTAAAGATTCTTTTATGGAGGCATCAGGATTTATAAGAAATTGTTTCATGATTATTAAAAGTTACTTAAATAAGAATTTATTTATTACCCCGTTCCTTATAAATAAATTTTTTATACTTAAGCTGAATAATGAGCATCTCCAATAATGAGATCAACCAAAGAAAGAAGCCACATTTGATGGATATTCTCAACATAATTATAAGCTGTGCTATCTACCCAAATATTTATATCTCCAGACTTTCTCAAAGGGTTATCTGATAAAAAACCTGAAAAAGTAGCTACGCCAGAAAAATTTTGTGACTTAGCAGTTTCAGCGGCATTCAACATATTCACAGAATTACCACTTGAAGAAATTAGGATGAGTAAATCTCCAGGATCTCCGTAAAACTCTATAGCCTTTGCAATCCAATTCTCAAAGCCATAGTCATTTGCAAAGCAAGTAATTAAATCTGCTTCGTTAAAATTTGAGCATCTCACGCCAGCATTCTTTGTTAGATCGACACTAAAATGACTAGCCATTGCAGCACTGCCTCCATTGCCAAAAATTAATGTTTTACATCCTTTATTTTGAGTTTCTATGATTTTCTCTTTCAACAACAGTAAATTATTCATCATATCTTCATTCGGCTCTACTAGTTGAGAAAAACCTTTGAAATAGTCTTTTAAAAAGTCCTTATCCATAAATGTTATAGTGTTTTTTTATAATTTTTAATCCTTAATAAGATAAGTTTACTTTGTATTTAATCTTGCTTGGTAATTTTTAATTAAAAAGTACTAATTTTTTATAGCCCTTGTAATGCTGAAGATTCCTTAAATAAACCTTTATCTTTTGCAATTAATTCATCAAAAGATCCCCTTTCTCTTATTCTACCTTTTTCCATGTAATATATTGTATTTGCTTTTTTAATAGTGGAAAGACGATGAGCTACTGAAATTATAGTTGTTTTTCCTGATAAATATTCAATAGAATTTTGAATCATCTTTTCAGAATGACTATCTAAAGAACTAGTTGCTTCATCTAAGATTAAGATCTGTGGTTTTTTAACTAAGGCTCTTGCAAGACACAATCGTTGAGCCTGTCCTCCTGATATATTGACACCTCTTTCACCTAAAATGGTATCAAATCCATCTTCAAGACCTGATATAAACTCTGATGCATTAGCTAAGTCGCAGGCATTTTTGATGTCTTCATCGGTGAGATTTTCTTTAGCCCATTTTAAGTTATCTCTTAATGATAAATTAAATAAAAAGGGTTCTTGAGGTATATAACCTATTAAACTTCTCCAATCATGCAAATTTAAATCTTTTAACTCTTGACCATCTATTATTATTTTGCCTGATTCGGCATTCTGAAAACCCATAAGTAAATCTACCAAAGTAGATTTACCAGAACCAGAGGGGCCAACAATAGCTATCATCTCTCCTTTTGAGATATTCATTGATAATTTATCTATGGTCAACTCTTTATCTGAATAACTAAAAGTTAAATCTTCAATGGTTATTTTTGATTTAAAGTCAAAAAACTTATTCTGTCCAGAATACTCCTTCTTTTCTAGAGCTTCATTTTTTAATGCCTCTATCTGTTCAAAAGAAGGAAGACACGCAGAAAACTCATTTCTTTTAGCTATAACTAACTGTCCTTGCCAGACTATTCTATTTACTGCATATAAAAACCCAAACAAAGCTCCTAAAGATAAACCAAAATAATTAATTCCTAAAGTAACTGATCCAATGACAGCAATAATAGTTAAAGGTTCTGAAATAAGGCCTATAAGGACCCTAACCATCACATATTTTACTCCTGTATCAACTATTACTTCAGTGGTGGGTCTTAGTTTTTCTATAGATTTTTGTCTATTACTAAAACCAACAATAATTTTTAGTGCATTTAATGTGTCATAGACAATTGATTGGAAATGGTTGTACGCCTTTGTATGTCTTTGTCTTATTTTATAGACATATTTATCCAGATAAAGAACGGGAGAGGAAATGACCAATAAAGCTAGTAAAACTATGACTGTCAATTTCCATGAAATGATTAATGCTAGAGCTACATAAAAAATTAACCCTATAGATGATGCTGCCATCACGGCTAAAGCTTCATAAGCAATAATAGCCTTTTGAGTTTCTCCTACTACAGTATTTGCTAAAGTCCCATATTCTTTAGTGCCAAAGAAGCTCCAAGAAGCCTCAAGAAAAGCACTATATTCATTCTGTATCATCTCTTTCATTTTGCCTTGAAGGAAATTAGCAGTTACGTACTCTTGGTATAAAAGAATGGAACTTTTCACCAATACTATAACTAAATACACCAATCCTAAAGTGGCAACATTAATAGGTAAATTAATGCCGGATATAAAATTGGAAATAAATAAAGTTATTGGAGTAGCATCATCTAAATTCTCATTTAAAACAAAATCTACAATGGGCATAATCCCAACAACAGAAGTTGCCTGTAATAAGCCAACTAAAATCATCAAAAAGATGATATACAAAAATAAGGATCCATTATTTTTGTATAAATTGTAAATAATACTTTTTAACATAATTGTATTTAAGAAAAGTTGGCCTTTAAGTTAAATAATCCTCATCCATCTTGCTTAGCCAATCAGCGCCTACCCTTGATTTAGGATGAATCCAGTTATGCTTTGTATCTTTTAATACAGATACAGATTTCGTTTCCTCTGTCCTCATAATTTCCCAAAACTTAGTTCTATCATTTTCAGTCAAAACTTTTTCATTAGGCCTTCCTTTAATTGCATTCCAACTTTCCTTTACAGAAGCTAAGATCTCATTAGCAGACAAGCTAACTACTTCTATTCCATGATCTTTATATAATTGAGACTGTAAATGATTGTTATTTATGCTTTCCCTAAGAGTCAATTTCTTTCTAGAAGATTTCCAAATTAAGTTTTTTGGTACATTAATTGCATCACTCCAAGAAATAGCATCTACCACTGGTAAATAATTTAAAATAAGTAGAGGTCTTCTGAAGGTATCGCTTACGTAATCTACTCCTGCAAGTGATGAGATGCATAAATCACAAGTTCCAAAAAGCCATATATCAAGAAAGTCACTTTTATCTTCTAAAAAAGCATAGTCTATAAATTTATTATTTTTTATTAAAAGAGGTTCTTTCATTTTTTTCCCCATTCTAAGAACCCAAACTCCTTGAGAGGTTAACCATTCAACAGCTAATCTATAATCTTCAATATTAGAATCTCTATAACCATGATATTGCCAATCCACATTCTCATGAGATTCTAAACTGTCTAAATATGCTGAATCTCGAACTAAAAGACAAACATATGGTGAAACTCCATCCCATCCTTTACTTTTCAGCCATGCCTCACCTTTCTGATTATCTTGCTCATCTAAAGTGAATTTAAATTTACTGTTTTCTAAATTCCCATGTTTATCTCTTGACCAAAGACTATTCTCTTTAATATGAGATAAACCGCCTGGAATTTTAGTATTCCAATAATATATATATCTTGCAAACGAAGCACTCTTTAAGAACCTACTTATGTAAATTGACCAGAAAGAATTAATACTTGGTTCCTGCCATGAAGTCAAAAATACTCTCTTTGGATCATTATTCTTTTTATGAAGAACTTGCTGAACAGTGTCTGCAACAAAATGACCAATTCTGTCTGAGTTTATTGAAAGCATCTCAATCTTATAAAATGGGGCTAAGATTCTAATGGCTAAAACAATTGGTATAGCCCAAAATGAATTTATAAGTTTATAAATTTTATACTTATTCAATTATCAATAGATAAGCTTGTATACAAAGGAACATGAAAACTTATATTATTTTTATTATGTTGATCTTCTTCAACTAACTGGATGGGATATCCATGCTCCAAAGCTAAGTTTTGAGCAAATTTAAAATAAGAAATATCATTTTTACCTGAGCAATGATGAATACCTTCAACTTTATTTTTTAATAAATTATCTATCTTACTTATAGCCTCATGAAGAGATAGTGGAGATAAAGACATGTCAATAAAAGCTTTTATTTTTTGATTATTTTTCAATTGAGTTAACCAATCTGCAAATAAGCCATCATCATAATTTATAACTTTTGTTATTCTTAGAATTGAAATATTCTCAAGTCGGGTTAGTAAATCTTCAAGTTCTGCTTTTTGCTTTCCATATTGATTTATGGGAGTTTTTTTATCTGTAGTTTTACTGAGAGGTTTATTTCCAGAAAAAACTTGGTTGGACGAGATAAAAAGTACAAATACTCCAATAGAAGTAAGGTGTTTTGCTATCCTGAATAAAGCCTCTACATTAATTTTTCTTGTTGATAAAGGGTCATTCTCACAAGCTTGAAGAGAAGTATTTCCAGCTAATAAAACTGCAGAGCTATAATCAGAATTAAAATCTAATCCTTCTAAGTTGGCTAAATCAAGAAAAGGTTTCTTAGCTTGAACTGAAGACTGTTGTCGGGTGGAAGCATGATATGCAATTTTGTTTTTATCCCATAAATAAGATAAATTTTTTCCAAGAAAACTATCTCCCCCTATAATTAGTTTCATCCTAAAAGATTTTTAAACTTTTTTAATTCCTGAACCAATCGCAATTATATAATGTGCCATCTTTTCAAATCCTGTGTGGACTAATTCATCATTCATTGAAAATAGAAACACATTCTCAAAGTACCTGCTCATAAATTCTTTAAGACCTCTTCCTGATTTACAATTTATGTGTCCTTCTTTACTAGCTGGTGATGCGTAATCCTGGGATTCAATACTTGGCATGCCAATTATAAGAACTGAATTATCATAGAGTGATGAAATTATATTTTTCATATAAATATTTTCTTGGGAAGGCGGTATATGTTCAAGAACATCTAAAGAATAAATAGCTTCATATTTCTTCTCTAACGGTCCTTCGAGAATATTATGCGTTTTAGATTCTATTGGCCAATCTTCTGAATTTATTTCTTTAAATTTTTCAATAAAATATGGATCATAATCAGTGATTAAGAGACTTTGAACTGTTTGCTTAACTATTCTAGAACAGAAACCATCTCCACAACCTATTTCAGCCACAGTTTTTTTGCCTTCTAACATCTTAGAAACAAACTTATACCTAGCAAGAGTAAAAGATAGCCTTTTAGGATCTTGATGCCATACATTGCTATTCATTAAGCCTAACTTTTGAAGACCTTTATTATTTTCTTGCTCTATTAATTCTTGATTTACTGGATCTTTAGTTTTTGTCATTTTATTTTTATAATTAATTATTTATTCTGCATATTAATTAAAATCCTTCCAGCACTTCCGCTCCTAAATAATTCAAGAGCATCATTAATCTCATCTAGACGAAACTCATGGGTAATTAAGCCATCTAAAGTCATTTTATTCGATTGCATAAGATTGATGTATCTTGGTATATCTACATCTGGAATACAACTTCCTCCTTCTGATCCTTTAAGAATTTTCTTAAAATGAAGTGGTAAAGAATATATTGAGATGTTATCTCCTTTTTTAGGAACACCTACAAGTATAGTCTTACCATTTCCATTTGTAATATCATAGGCCTGTTCTATTACTCTAGAATTCCCAGTGGTCTCTATTACTACATCAGCACCCTTTTCACCTATTATTTTGATTATCTCTTTCTTTACCTTAACTGAATTACCTACAATACCGTGAGTAAGTCCATACCTCTTAGCCATTTCAATTTTATTCTCCTGTAAGTCAATTCCGATTATTGGGTTAGCAGAAACCATAGATGCAGCCTGTATTATATTTAAACCTACTCCTCCTAATCCAAATACAACTAGAGATTGCCCTATCTTAAGTTCAGCGTCATTATTTACGACTCCAAAAGCTGTTGTAACAGCGCATCCAAAAAGAGGTGCTAGTCTCATATCAAATTCCTTAGGAATAGATGTTAATCTATTTTCTGAAATAATAGCCTCTTCATTAAAAGTAGTTACCCAGCCAGCATTCACCTCTTTACCTTTCCATTTATATTTAGGAGTAGCACTTTGAATTCCAGAACTAGGTCTCCAATGAAGAACAACATGATCACCTGTTTTAACAGTTGTGACTCCTTCAGCAACCTCTAATACCTGACCGGATGCTTCATGACCTAATAAATGGGGAAGAAACTTATCAGGTCCCTTTACAGCATCTATTTCATTTATTTGGGCACCACAAATTCCACTATAAAGAATCTTGACTTTAACTTGACCATATTCAAGACGATCTGGAAGATTTATGTCATCTACCTGCAGTGGTTTTCCACTTTCAACTAATACTGCTGCTTTCATCTTTTTATTTCTAAATTATTCAAAGTAAATAAATTCATAGTCTCCTGTATAGCCAAAATTCTCATATAACCAAACCCATTCCTCTTCATCAAAGAAAGATTCACAAGTAAGTGCCCAACATTGGAGATTAAATTGCTCCAATTCGTTTCTATAACTTTCTAACATGACATATCCCTGCTTCCCAACCCTTTCAATCTCACCTAGAGCAGATTTTAGTTCAAATAATCTTAAATTATGCAAGCAACCTAATGAAATTACTAAATCAAAGCTATGATCTTCAAAGGGAAATGGATCTTGAGCTTTATGTATAAATAAATTTTCTCTTATATCACCCATAGCTTCGGATAGACCATGTTCAGAAATATCAAAACCAACTATCTTAAGATCTGGCAGAATTAACTTCATTTCATGAAGTAAAAATGCTTTGCCACAACCTACATCTAAGATTTTAGAAGAGTTAGTTAATTTATATTCTTTAATAAGTGCTTCAGCTACTGGTTTCCATCTTCCAGGAAGGAATTTATAACCTCCATATCCAAACCTCCTATCTCCATCCCAATAATCAAACTCATACTCTTTTGCTTTTAACATACAAACAACTTTTTCATCCACCATTCTATCGATATATTTTCTAGGTGTAGACTGATGAAGGGATGTAACATAATTAACTAATTTACCCATAATTTTTTTCCTAATGGTTTTTTAATAATTCTAAAGTTTCAGAAACAACATGTGGAGCTGAAATACCATTTCTTGCCATCATATCCTTTTGATTTCCATAGCCAGAAGGAAATACATCAGGTATACCAATTCTTTTAAAAGATTTTTTTTCATTAAAATTCTCTTCAATAAGAATTTCAGCGCAAGCACTCCCTAGACCACCAATTATATTATGCTCTTCTAAAGAAATAATAGCAGGCACTTTTTCTGCCATATTTATCAGCATTTCTTTATCTAGTGGTTTAATTGTATGTAAATGCAATACTGACGCATCAATCTTCTTTTCTAAAAGAATTTCTGCTGCTTCTAATGCGATGCCTAAACATATACCTGTAGTTACTATTAAAATGTCTTTTCCTTCTTTCATAGGAATTCCTTTACCTATTGCAAAAGGAATATCATCTGTTGTGACTATAGGGTCATATCCTTTTCCAAGCCTTATGTATATAGGTCCTTCATGATCTAAAGTTTGCATCATAAAACGCCTCATCTCATCTGCGTCTGCTGGAGAAACAATAGTCATATTTGGTATAGTTCTCATAATAGCTATGTCATCTATTGCAAGATGAGTTGGGCCTAATGGAGCGTAAACTGTTCCTCCACCATTAGAAATTAACCTTACATTTGTATTATGTAGGCCTAGGTCTAATACATTCTGTTCAAAACATCTTCTTGTAAGAAATGTTGCTATAGTATTCACATAAGGTATGAAACCTTCTAAAGCAAGGCCTGCAGCCATTCCAACAATATGTTGCTCGGCAACTCCTTCCATAAAATACCTGTCTGGTAAATTAGTTTTGAAATCTTCTAATAATCCAGGACCCAAATCAGAACCAATAAAAACTACCCTTTCATCTTTAAGAGCTAACTCATAAACGCAATTTAAACTTGTTGGTCTCATAATATTAAGAATTTATAGTTAAACATTTTTTCATTTCTTCAATATCTTCATCTTTTAAAGAAGATTTGTGATGCCATTCAGGTTTATTTTCAGCAAAGGTAAAACCTTTTCCTTTTATGGTATGGCAAATTATGGCGCTGGGTTTTCCTTTAGAATTGGGTAAACTAGCCAAAGTGTCTTTTAAACTATCTACATTATGACCATCTACCTCCTTGACACCAAAGCCAAAAGAATCCCACTTATCTTTTAAGGGTTCTAAATCTGCAACCTCTTTAGTAAATCCATAAGATTGAATCTTATTGTAATCAATCATTACTATTAGATTTTCTAGAGTATGGTTACCAGCACACATAGCAGCTTCCCATACGGAACCCTCATTTATTTCACCATCTCCAGTAACAACGACTGTTTTTGTATCTTTATTCTTAATTCTTTGGGCCATTGCAATCCCTACTCCTATAGATAAACCATGACCTAAAGCGCCTGTAGAGGCTTCAATACCAGGAACTTCACCCCTTTCTGGATGCCCTCCCAAGATACCATCATTATGACAAAATGAATCTAGAGTTACTGGATCTATAAAACCTTTATCTGCTAATAAAGCATAATGTGCAAGACAACCATGACCCTTGCTCAAAATAAATCGATCCCTTTCTTCCCATAAAGGTTTCTGTGAATCAAAATTTAGAAAATCGTCATATAAGACCCTTATAATTTCTATAAGAGATAATGACGATCCTATATGACCTCTTCCACCACCAATGAGCCCTCTTAGAACCAAGCTCCTTAAATACATTGATCTTTCGTCTAATTCAGGGGTATTAAATATTGGATAACTCATACGTCAACAAACCTCCATTACGTTTATTATAGAGAATAAGGCAATAGCTTTATTGAGCTGTTGCTTTTCTTTTTTCTTCCAATTAAAAGATGCGTTAAATTTAGCGTGCATCCTTCGTTTTCTATGATTAAGATTAAACTCATTCAAAATAATCAGGACCCACCTTAATCCATATAAGGGTAAGGATAAATCTAATCTATCTTTAAAATTAATATCAGATCCTGAAAAGAGATCCTTCATACTTTCAAGCCATTTATTTTTTTGTAAATTGGAAAGCTTCATAGCTGGATGCCAATAAAAATCAGAAGTTAACTTTACAGGATCATCCCATCCAAAATAATCAAAATCTAAAAAATTTATTTCTTCTTCTGAATTTATCAATGCATTATGAAAGCCAAAATCTGAAGGGCTTAAAATTTGTAGATTTTTATCTAAGTCATCTTCAATAAAGTAATTAGCGTAGCTCTTATTTATTAGCTGCAATAAACTTGTAAACTTAGGCTCAAAGTGATTATTTAAAAAATCTAAAAGTTCTTTCTCTGTATTATTTTCTACAAAATTATCTAATCTTCCTTGAATTTGATTAATTAATTCTTTTATGGAGAAGCATGCTTCTGAAGCATCTAAAGTAAAACTTATAGATTTTTTTTTAGATAACTCCTTGAGGTTAACTACAAATTCAAGACATTTATCAATATGATTATCTTCAATCAAATCAAATGAGTTGCCGCCTAGCCAAGAATATATTCCTATATTTAAGTCAGTATCTCTAGCTTCCGGTTTTGGTAAATTTTTGATTGAATTATCATGAAGAAGGCTTAAAGCATTAAATTCAGTTTCTAATCTTGGCCTTGGGTCATTTAGTAGATCAGGATATCTCTTTAAGGCGTAACTAGACTCCTTAAAATTGAGTCTATAAACCCTACTATTACCTTGTCCTTTTACTCGTATAACTGAATCTGGAACCAGATTTAACATATTTGTAGTTATACTCTTAATGTCATTAAAGGTTTCTTCTCCTAGAATATAAGCATCTATGTCAGGCCAATTATCGAATGCAATCATTCCATTTTTGGCTTGTTTTTCTTTATTAAATAAAATTTTCTCTACATGCTTTGGAAAATCTTTTTCATTAAATACCTCTACAAGATCATCTACAAAGAAGTCAAAATTTAATTCTTTTATTTTATCAATCTTTTCTTGTCTAGTTTCTGCAAAATAAATTTTATCTAAACTTAAAGGTATTGAATCATTATTAAAAAAATTTAATTTAGTCATCCAAGCCAACGCTTCCTTTCTTAAAGATATATTTTCATCATCAAAATGCCCATATTCAGTTTTATGAGAAACTATGCACACGTCTATTTTTCTTAACTTGCATCTTAAAAGAAAGTTTTTGATTCCAGGCATCAATTTAGCCCTATGCATATATCTCCCATAGACTTGTCCTTGCAACTTCATCCATAATTCTTCTCCGTCAGATAATTCCTTTATAAAGTCTCGTAATTCAGTCTTGTTTAGTTTTGAATTTTTTTCTACAAGGCCTAACTCAGAAGCAACAAAAATAAACAAGGCGTCATAGCTTGCTATTGTATTGTCAAAATCTAAGCCTATATGCATAAGCTATTGAAGATTTATGGATTGCATTCTCTTTATATTAAAATATTTTTCATTCTCAAGAGAATCATCAAGTAGTCCTTTCTCGAAAGCTTCTTTTAAACTTTCTATTGCGTCTTTTATAGAATGCTGAGGGTTAAAACCTAATTCTTCCTTAATCTTTTGAGAAGATATATGGTAAGACCTATTGTCATCACTCTCTGAAGTTATAAGTTTTACATCATCACCAATAACATTCCTTGCAGTTTTGGCAAGTTCTAATACTGTTTTATTCTCGTACCCTGCATTGAATACTTTTCCTGCAACTTTTTTCTTAGAACTTTCCAGTAGCATTATGTAAGCTTCTGCCATATCTTTTATATGTATATTTGGTCTTAGTTGATTGCCTCCAAATACAGATATTTCTCTTTTATGGTATGCAAGATTAGTAAGTATATTTACAACTACATCAAGTCTCTGACGAGGAGAGTATCCACAAACTGTAGCTGGCCTAATAGTAACGGTAGTAAATTGTTCAGATTGATATTCTGTCAATATTTTTTCACAATCTGCTTTGAACCTTGAATAATCGGTTAAAGGCTCTAAAGCCATCTCTTCATTCACATCTTTTTCTTCTTTAACTCCATAAACGCTCGATGAAGAAGCATAAATAAACCTTTTAACAAGAGACTCTTTACAAATTTCCAACATCGGTCTAAAAGAGTCTAAATTTATTGATTTACCTAAATCTGGATTCAACTCAAAGCTAGGATCATTTGAAATACATGCTAAATGTATTACTGAATCATGACCTGGAATAATTTTTTTTAGAAGACTTTCATCTCTTATATCTCCCTTTACACAAGTCAAGTTTTCATGATCTTCTAGGACATCCTCCCCATAAATCATCAAGTCTAAAACTGTCACTTTGTAACCTTTCTTCAATAGGGTAGGTACTAAAACAGCACCTACGTATCCTGCTCCACCTGTTATGAATATATTCATTGAGTTTCCTTTTGATTTAATTAAAAGATATTGTAAAAAAGAAATTAAATAATAGCATGCTGTATGACTTTCAAAATCTCATTCTTATTTACTGATTTACTATTCCCTATCGTCTCAACTGATTGAGCTGCTGCTAAAGATGCCAAAAATAAAGCTAGTTCCATGTCGCAGTCTTGCTTTAAAAGAAGAGACAAGATAGCTAGCATAGCGTCTCCCGAACCTATTTTATCTACAATATTAGAGGCAAATGCTGGAGATCTAGAGTAGATCTCAGAGCCTGTATTATAAATTACAGCTCCAGTACTGCCTTGAGTTACGACTATATATTTAGCTTTCAAATTATCGGCTAACTTCTTCATAATCGATTCTATATTCCCATTACGATCTCTAAGCTCATAACGAAGTTCAGATTCATTAATAATAATACAATCAACATCAGTATAATTATCCATTGTATGAAAGCCTATATTAGAAGCATTTATCTGAGCATTTAAAGATAAAAAATTGGCACTGCCAGACATTAAACTTGAAGAGTTTTTTGAAATTAAACCATGACCATAATCAGCAACAATTACTAAATCATGTAAAGGTATTAGTTTTGTTAGCTTATCTTGGAATTCCTTTTCATTGTTTCTTTCTAAAGGATCATCATTAATAGAATAGACTCCTAGAGTCTTACTTTTACTCACATTATCTAGGTATCTTCGTTTAACAATAGTAGGTGAATCATTTTTATAAATAAAACTTGGAAAAATATTTGAAGCTAAACCTTCAGATATAAAATCTTCATGCTCCTTATTTTCTCCTAACATTGATAATAATGAGACTTCTTTACAAAATCCAGAAAGATGATTTGCTATAGCAGCAGTTCCCCCTACATATTGTTCAGTATTTATATTTCTCAATGCTAGAACTGGTTCTTTTCCTGATTTGCCTAAAGCTTCACAAAACACATATTGGTCGACTATTGTTTCGCCAACCACTAGAACTTTTAGTTTTGAAAGTTCTTCTATTTTTTTTGAAATATTATCAAAACTATGTTGTTTTGAAATCTTAGAAACAAAAGATTTTTGCGTTTCAGAAAATACATTTCCAAATTTATTTAATAAATTACTTGAACTGAAAGTAATATCAGAAGTATATATAATTTTGCCTCCATTACTTTCTACTGCCTCTACTTCGTCTTTTATTTTTCCAGTAATGTCTTTGCTATTATCTTTGTAATCTGGTCCTTTTATATAAGCCTTGGGTTTAATTACTTCTATTATTTCAATAGCTGTAGGCTTATCATTGATAACAACATAATCTACGAACTCTAATGAGGCAATAGCTTCAGCTCTTAATTCTGCAGTAAAGGCAGGTCTATTTGATCCCTTATTTACATAAATATCTGGGGTTAAAGATACTATTAAAATATCTCCAAATTCTTTAGCTTCTTTAAAATGTCTAATATGCCCAATATGAAGTAAATCAAAAACCCCATGGCAATGGGCTATACTCTGGTTTTTAGAATTCAAACCATCAATAATGTCTGTGAGTGATTTTAAGGAAATAATTTTTTTCATATTCAATTAACCTAAATATTCAAACCATTTTTCTGTAGCTTTAGATATAGAATTTTTATCCCAAACAGGAGCTTCAGCCCAGTAATCAATATTTTCTAATAATCTAATAACTCCCTTTTCTAGAGATATTTCAGGTCTCCAGTCTAGTAATTTTTTTGCTTTGCTTATGTCGGCCCAAGTGCACTCTGGCTCTCCAGGTCTTTTTGGAATATAGACAACATTCCCTCCTAGTAATTCCACTAGCCTGTTCACACTATAAGTATTATCAGAACCAATGTTAATAATATCGCCACTAACTTCGCTTATAGATGCTGATATTATTGCATTTACAACATCACTTACATAAGTAAAATCTCTAGTCTGAGTGCCGTCTCCTACAACCGTAAAAGGCTTGTCATTTAATTTTTGAGCTAAAAAAACTCCAAATACAGCTCCATAAGTACCTGATGTTCTCGACCTAGGACCATACACATTAAAGAACCTTAATGAAATAGCGGGTACTTTATAAACATGACTCCAGTGCATGACAATCTGCTCTCCTAAATACTTGGTCAAGGCATAAGGGTATTGAGGAGAAATATCTGATATTTCAGGTGTGGGGGTGATTTCAGGAATACCGTAACAAGAAGAGGAAGCAGAATACACAATCTTTTTAATACTATTTTCTTTACAAGCTTCCATGACATTAAAAGTTCCGTTAACATTTGATTTATAATAATCATTTGGATTTTCTATTGAAGGCACAATATCTGCTAACGCTGCCAAATGAAAAACATTTGTTACATCTTTAAACTTTTTTTTCCATTTTTCAGTTAAGGATATATCGGCTTCAACTAGATCTATTTGTCTCGCGACATGTTTGAGATTCTCAGGTCTACCAGTACTAAAGTTATCTATGACAATAACTTCATCTCCCCTCTCTAGAAGTTTATCGACTAAATGACTTCCAATGAAGCCTGCTCCTCCAGTTACTAATGACTTCATTAATGCACCTGTTTAAGTATTATAAAATTTTCTGTACCAAGCTACAAAGTTCCTTACTCCCTCATTGACGGATGTTTTAGGTTTGTATCCAACCGCTTTCTCTAATTCACTTACATCTGCAAATGTATCTGGTACGTCCCCGGGCTGAATAGGCATGAGTTCCCTTTTTGCCTCTATTCCAAGTTCTAATTCAATTGCTGATATATACTCTGAAAGCTTTACTGGATTATTATTTCCTATATTTAAAATTCTAAATGGCGAATTACTTGAAGCAGGATCAGGATAATCACTATTCCAATCCATATTTGAACTTGCAGGAAGATCACTCACAGCAATTACTCCCTTTACAATATCATCAATATAAGTGAAGTCTCTCGTGTGATTTCCATGATTGAATACTTTTATAGGTTCTCCTTTCAAAATACTTTTTGTGAAGAGGAAAAGAGCCATATCTGGCCTTCCCCAAGGGCCGTATACAGTAAAGAAACGAAGCCCTGAAGAAGGTAAATTAAATAAATTACTATAGCTATGAGCCAAAAGTTCATTTGCTCTTTTTGTAGCAGCATACATTTGCAAAGGATGATCTACTCCCTTGTGTTCACTAAAAGGTAAATCTGTGTTCGCACCATATACACTGCTAGTGCTTGCATATGTAAGATGTTTTACATCATTATGTCTGCAAGCCTCTAATATATTAGTAAATCCTACTACATTACTTTGAATATAAGCATGAGGATTCTCTAAACTATAGCGGACTCCCGCTTGAGCTGCTAAATTTATTACATAGTCTATTTGGTTACTCTCAAAACATTTATTAATAGATTCTAAATCTTCTAAATTACCTTTGATGAATTCATACTTATTATCATGAAATTGTTTACTTGATTCAGCAGTTAGTTTTAGTTGCTTTAATCTTGCCTCTTTGAGACTTACATCATAATAAGAATTAACAGAATCAAAACCTACTACATCATCTCCCCTCTCCAAAAGTTTTTTTGCTACATGGAAACCTATAAATCCAGCATTGCCAGTTACTAAAATCTTCACTAGACCCTTCCATTTACTTCTGATAGTGGCAAAACAGACTTAATATCAAATATAATACACTCCTTTTTCATAAAAGGTTTTAATTGCTCCTTGTTCAAATTTATAAATTCTTTATGTGCTACAGCAAGGACAATTCCATGATATTCTTTAGGTTTGTCTATTTCTTCAAGACAATCCAAACCATACTCTGTCTTAGCTAATAGCTTATCCACCCAAGGATCAAAAATATCTACTTTAATTCCATCTTCTTCTAAGGAAGAAATGAGATCCACTACTTTCGTATTTCTAATGTCTGGACAATTTTCTTTAAAACTTAATCCTAAGACTAGAACTTTGGTTTTAGACAAGTCTTTATAATTTTCTTTAATTTTGTCCTTGATTTGATTTCCAATATGTTGAGACATTTCGTCATTTATATTTCTCCCCGATAGAATAACTTTTGGCTCATAACCTACTTTCTGAGCTTTATAAGTTAAGTAATATGGATCAACTCCAATACAATGCCCTCCAACTAGACCAGGAGTAAATGGAAGAAAGTTCCATTTAGTATTGGCTGCTTCCAAAACTTCACTGGTGTCAATTCCTAATTTATTAAAAATAAGAGCTAATTCATTCATTAGGGCTATATTTAGATCTCTTTGAGTATTTTCAATAACCTTAGCTGCCTCTGCTACTTTAATACTTCTTACTTTGAAAGTTCCAGCATTAATAATTGAAGAATATAAGTCATTGACTTTATTTGCAGCTATTTCATCCGAACCGCTGGTTACTTTTACTATATTGGTTAATGTATGTTCTTTATCTCCAGGATTTATCCTTTCAGGACTATATCCACAAGAGAAATCCTTATTTAATTTCAAACCCGAACAATTCTGTAATATTGGTATACATATCTCATCTGTGGCTCCCGGATAAACTGTAGATTCATATATAACTAAATCTCCTTTGTTTAAAATTTTTCCAATAAGTTCACTGGCCTTCTCTAACAAAGAAAGGTCTGGATCATTATTCATATCTATAGGGGTAGGAACTGTAATGATATAAATTTCACACTGTTTAAGATCATTAATATCATTCGTAAATTTTAGATGTTTAGCTTCTTGAATTTCCTTAGAAACGATCTCAAAAGTTGAATCATTCCCTTGTCTAAGTTCTTCAATCCTAAGTGGATTAATATCATAACCAATAACTGTTCGTTTTTTACCAAACTCAACGGATAAAGGAAGACCAACATAACCAAGGCCAACTATTCCTATTTTTTCTAAAGATTTATTCATTTAGTTGCATTTAATTAAGATTGGTGCCCGGGGCCGGACTCGAACCGGCACGAAGTTTCCTTCGAGGGATTTTAAGTCCCTTGTGTCTACCAATTCCACCACCCGGGCATTTAATTTGCTAAAGCAGACAAAAAAATTAATACCTTGAGGCTGGGGTCGGAATTGAACCGGCGTTGACGGATTTGCAATCCGCTGCATTACCACTCTGCCACCCAGCCATTTTGCTATTCTATTAAAAATTTGATTGTTTTACTCAAAGAATATTTATATTTGTTGACGAATTTCCTATTGACTAATTGTCTGATTTTTGAAGCTGCTTACACATCTTTTCTAAATCTTTAATTTCTTGAGTAAGATTTCTATGCTCTTCTAACTTAATTTTTAAGAATTCAAGAGTTAGTCTAGATTTTTCATCTATTCCTTTTGGGGTAAAAAGATAGTGATAGGCAAGTTTATTCTTATTATTTTTAAAGTTATTTATTTTTATAAAACCCTTATCTATCAATGATTTAATACAGTAGTTTACCTTGCCCAAACTGATACCTAATAGCCTAGCAAGATCTCTTTGAGTTATATCAGGGTGATCTGCTATAGAGTTAATGACCTTTAATTCTATTTCTTCTTTCATTTTCCTACGTCTCTTAATAAATAGCTACCGCACTACATAAAAAGTAGTCAGAATTATTTCTATTTACGTTCATCAATTGTACGTATTTATGAATCTAATCTAATTATGTTCATAATATGAACACAAAAAAATGAATTATGGACCATAACGTTCATAAAGTGAACATAAATTTAACTTAGATCTAAATGAGATCCTTTGAATGCATTGTTACCTTGGCATATTGGCTTGCGAAATTGATTAACAACTCTACCCTATCTTTGCCCAGTTCTTTTTGAAATATAGCTTCACTACCTACAAAAGATCCTCCAGAAATATTCACTACATCTCCTTTCACATACTGAGGATTATTATCATAAGTGCCAATAGATTCACTATCACAATTATCTTTGATGTATTTTATAAACTCCCCAGATATCTTTGCAGGTTTTCCACCAAATTCAACTATCTTATTAACTCCTTTAGTTGAACGTATTTTTAACCAATTTTCTTCTTCTAAATCTAATGAAATAAAAATATAGCCTGGAAACATAGGTTCTATTCTTTCTTTTAATTTCTGATTTATCCTCTTTAATACTTTTAATTTTGGAAAAAAAATATTAAATCCCTGATTTATTAGATTGTTTTCAGCTATATCTTCTTGTCTTGGTTTTGCAAAAATAACAAACCAATGAGAAGTGTCTTTAGTTTTCGTCACTTATATTCAGCCCCTTTAAATAAGCTAACATAGAAAAAATACTTAAAATAGAAGTGATCCAAAGAAGAAAAATTCCTATTTCTTTTAGTGTGCTTTCAATTCCAAGAGTAAAGAAAAGAATGGAAGTGGAAACCATTTGAAAACCAGTTTTAATTTTACCTAACTTATTTACTTTTAAACGGTTACTTAAATTAAGCCTCGCAAGATACTCTCTGATGGAACTTATAACTAACTCTCTTGAAATAATTATAATTACTGGGAGTAGGATATTAAATTCATTATGCGCACTAGCAAGCCAAATAAGACAACATGTAATTAGAAGTTTATCTGCTAATAAATCTAACAAGCCTCCTAATCTAGAAGTTAAGCTTAGCTTTCTAGCTAAATAACCATCAAGATAATCACTGAGGCTTGCTAATAAGAATAAAAAAGTAGCCATATAATTTGCGTATATCCAATTCAAACTACTTATATAAATTATGATAGGTATCACAAGGATCCTAAATATGGATAATGTATTTGGGATTCTACTTAAAGACATATTATTTTTTAAATGTATTATAGATATTAAGAGCTATTTCTTCCCCTATATTTGGAACTTCTCCTAATTCTGAAGGTGAAGCATTTTTAATCCTTTCAATACTTCCAAAATATCTTAAAAGGGCATTCTTCCTAGATAAACCAATCCCTCCTATTAATTCTAAAGATGAATACTTAAGTCCCTTTTTCCTCTTTAGTCTTATATTCTCAACGGCAAATCTATGTGCCTCATCCCTGATGCTCTGAAGGAACTTATGGACTTTAGAAGAGCTATTTACCAATATAGGCGACTTATTTTGAATATGCAAAATATCATTTTCTGCTTTTCTATTTTTACCTTTAGATATACCTAATGTAACAATTGAACTCAAAGACATGGAATTTAGAATAGTCTTGACAGCATTCAGTTGAGCTTTACCTCCATCTACAATTATTAAGTCTGGATTTAATAAATTACTATTTTTATTCTTAAATCTTCTCCTCACCAACTCTTTCATAGAAGCTATATCATTTCCTCCTAACGACTTAGAAATATTATATAACCTATAATCTGATTTTATTTTCCCCCCTTCCCCAAATACCACACAAGATCCTACAGGAGTATTCCCAGATGAATGACTAATATCATAACATTCAATTCTTGCTATCTTATTTTTTATACCTAATTCCAAAGGAAGTTTATTAAATAAAGGGCCTAAATTAGTTATATTTTTTTGATTAGTTTTATTTAATTTTGTATTACTTTTAGATATCTCTAGTAGCCCTTTATCTTTTTTACCTAATTTGTAAATAACTTCTATTTTCTTTTTATGATGAATGGAAAGAGCTTTTTTTAAAGCTGCTAAATTTTGGGTTTTATGCTCCAAAATTATCTTTGAAGGACAATAATCTAAATTAAGATAATGATGCATCATAAAACCTTCTATGATATCTTCTTCAAAAGAACTATTTTCTTCTATATAAAATGAATGATGAGAAGTTATCCAACCACCTCTGACTTGCGTAACTCCAATATATTTTTTTTTAAGACCTTCAAAAATAACTACAGCATCTCTATCTTCTTTAAAACCAGTAATGCTTTGTTTTCTTTGAATATCCCTTAAAGAATTTATTTGATCTCTGCACAAAGCTGCTTTTTCATACTCTTTTAAATCTGAAGATGCGTCCATTAAGTCATAAAGTTCTTGAATAACTATATTTCCTTTTCCTTCTAATAGCTGAGTCGCTAATTGAACTGAAGATCTATAATCATCTCTTGAAATTCTATTATCACAAGGTGCAGAACATCTGCCTATCTCATATTGCAAACATGGACGAGATCTAGTGTTAAAAAAGTTATCTGAGCAATTCCTTAATTTAAAAGTTTTTTGGATCAATAAGAGTGATTCTCTAACTGATGACCTGCTTGGAAAAGGTCCATATAAAGTATCATCTTTATTTTTCTTACCCAAATAGTAATTTGCAGAAGGATAATCCTTCTTCAATTCCAGTTTTATCCAAGGATAGCCCTTATCATCCTTAAATTGTACATTAAACTTAGGCTTATTAGTTCTAATTAAATGTTGTTCTAGAATGAGAGCTTCTTCTTCAGAGTTAGTTATTGCTAGATCTAAATACTTAACTTCAGACATCAGAGCTGATAATTTCTTATTAGCTTCTAAGTCTTTTCTCAAAAAATAAGAACTCACTCTATTTTTAATATTTTTTGCTTTGCCTATGTATATTTGGACCTTAGATTTGTTTAAGAACTTATAAACTCCAGGATTAGAAGGCAAAGATTTAAGATCTTTAGAGAAGTCTTGATCTAATTTAATTATCTTCATGAAATAAGTAAGAAGGTTAAACTGCCAAATACTACTTTTTTGATTCTGAAAACATTCTTTTACTAAAATATTTATGCATTAAGTCTGGATCAGATCTAGATCTTTTAAGTAAATGTTTTCCAAGTTCTACTCCCCATTGATCAAAAGAATTTATACCATAAATAATACCTTCTACAAAAACTTTATGTTCATAACAAGCTAGTAAAAATCCTAAGCATTTTGGACTCAAATCGTTAAGCTGTATAAGTGAAGTAGGATTATTTCCTTCAATAGACCTATACTTTAAGTCTTCATCGTTTTCTCCAATAGTTAATGCAGTTATTTGAGCTAAAAGCATTTTGTAAGAATCTGATATTCCCTTTTCTTCTTTTATCCCAATAAAATCACAAGCGGAATAACCTTTTCCTTGAAGTAGCCATTGGAAAACAGAATGTTGGGCATCAGGACCGTACCCTCCCCATATCAAAGGGCAAGTAGAGAAATCTATTTTATTATTATCAAAATTATATGTTTTACCATTACTTTCCATGCCCATTTGAGCAAGATACTTAGTCAAAGATCTAATCTTATAATCATAAGAAAAAATACCCAGATTATTAATATTCAAACAATTTAAGTTCCAAACACTAAAAAGGGCCATTAAAACTGGGATATTACTATCCCAAGGGCTATTTCTGAAATGCTCGTCTGCTTCATAAGCTCCTTCTAAGAACTCTTTGTATTTAGTCCAACCCATATCTACTATTGCTGGCAAACTTATAGAAGACCAAATAGAATATCTCCCTCCTATCGAGTCTAATACCTCAAATTGGTTTACATCTTTAATTCCAAATTCTTGCATTGCTTCTTTATTAGAAGATATACCTAATATCTGATCCCAACAGAGTTCTCCTAAAGAATTTTTTAACCAATCTTTTGCCTTATTTGCATTTTGCAATACTTCAGGTGTTTTGAATGATTTAGAAGAAATAACAACTATAGTTCTTGAGGGATTTAGTTTAGACATGACCTCCTCTAGTTCAATAAAATCATAACTTGAGCAGTAATAAACTTTAATTTCAGAATAAGCATTACCGTAAACTTCTGAAAGTAATTCAGGACCTAAACGTGATCCACCTATACTAATTGATATAACTGCATCAATATTGCCTTCTGAAACTTCTTTTAGACTGTTTATAAAATCTCTTAATTTTTGCCTTTGGTTAGATATTTCTTTTGACTCAGCTGTATTATTAGAAATACTTATATCTCGATATAGCATATGCGAGACTGGCCTATCTTCCGTCAGGTTTTTAAAATCTCCCTTGGAAATATCTAGAATAGCTTTTTTAAGATTTATCTTTTCTGGAATCTCTAACAGCTTATCTAAAGACTTTTTAGTAATCCTTTGCTTAGAATAATCATAGGCAAAGAAAGGTAATTCTACTTTAAAATTTAAGAGCCTTTCATGACTTAGAAGATCTTTTATGCCTTCTGGGGGAGCAGAAAGAGCATAATCTTTGATAGATCTTAATATTTTTAGATTAATGTTTTCTTGAGTCACTTTTAGTATTAATTTAATTCTTCAACTATCGACTCAAGGGTAGCTATTGGATTCTTACTTCTTGTAATTGATCTTCCTATAACTAAATAGTCAGCTCCATTGCGTGCCGCCTCTAATGGAGTAGCTATCCTACTCTGATCATGGCTTTCATCAGATGGAATTCTGATTCCGGGAGAAATAACTAAAAAATCTTTTCCAAATTCTTTTTTTATTTTTTTTATTTCTCTCGGAGAACAGACCACTCCGTCCAAGCCGCTAAGCTTAACTAAATTAGCTAATGACATTACTCTTTCATCTACACTTTTTATACCTAATTGATTTGCATCTTCATGAGAAAAACTGGTTAAAAGTGTTACTCCAATTAAAATAGGAACTTCACCTTTAGCATTCCTTAAAGCTTCTTTAGCTGAAATCATCATTTGAGTTCCTCCTGATGCATGAACATTTAACATCCAAACTCCCATCTGAATAGCAGATCTTACTGATCCATAAACAGTATTCGGTATATCATAAAATTTTAAATCTAAAAAAATGTCAAAACCTAAAGACTTTAATTTCTCTATGATAACGGGTCCAGAAGATGTAAAAAGCTGGCTTCCAACTTTAAGATTACACAAAGAAGGATCTAAACCGCTAGCAAAATGCATAGCTTCATTTTGAGTTTCAAAATCTAGAGCAATAATTATTTTCTTTTTGCTCATTCTACTTCCTTATTTCGACCAATCTTCAACAATAATTCTATTAAGAAAGTTATTCCAGATCCTAATAAAAAGGCATACAAAATAACTTTACCTAAGCTCACATCTTCAAACGAATAAAATAAAAGATCAACTTTTATAAAAGAATCATTTAAATATATTAAAGAAAGAGATAATACTATTCCGATAAAGAATATAAGAATTAATAGAACAGTTTTTAACTTCATAAGACTAAATATAATATCTTATAATCTGAGTTAAGAATATAAAGTATGGGAACTTGGGCAATAAAGAAAACTAATAAATAAAAATTATAACTAATTATTAACTTTCGACCTCATATTAATAGACGCTTTAAAAACTGGAAATAATTTCTCTTCCACTAAAACTTTTTCTAAATTTGAAGGGTTATTTGCGTAATGCTTTGATCTGCGTTTAGAAGAAAAAGATCCAAAACCACGAATCTCTATTCGATCCTCTTTTTTTAATGAACTAGAAATTAAAGATATTATAGAATCTACACAGATCTTTATATCCGTTGGTTTTAAAAAATTATCCTTATTTGATAGCTTATTTAAAAGATCTGATTTATTCATATGAAAATCTAATCATCTAATTCTTCTTGAATTAATTTTCCAATTGTTGTCTTAGAGGCATTTTCTATTTCCTCATTTTTAAGTTGATTATCTATTAAAGCCTCATTCTCCTCTTTCTTTTCTAGAGCCCTCACAGATAAAATTATCTCTCTCCTATTTGAATCTAATTTAGCAACAATAGCTACAATATTTGAACCAACTTTCAAATCAGTGGTTTCTAAATTATTAGCTCTTTTTAGGTCTTTAGTTTGTAGGATCCCATGAACAGAATCAGATAACTCCACTTCTATTACCTCTTCAGTGATAGCCTTAATAGTACCGTCAACTTTTGTTCCTTTGGGATTAGATTCTGCAAAACTGCTAAAAGGATCGTTTCTAAGTTGTTTTATACCTAAAGAAACTCTTTCTCTATCTGGCGTAATAGATAATATAACAGCTTCTAATTCTTGATCCTTAACAAGGGCATGCAGAAAATCTTCTTCATCTGACCAAGCTAAGTCTGATACATGAATTAATCCGTCTATATCATTATCAAGACCTATAAATACTCCAAATTCCGTTATAGACTTTATTTTTCCTTTAACTTTATCTCCTTCTGAGAAATCTTTACTAAAAGCTTCCCATGGGTTAGTTTCTAATTGTTTCATTCCTAATGAAATTCTTCTTTTTTCACTATCTAAATCTAAAATTATTACTTCCACTTCTTGCCCTAGCTCCACCACTTTGGAAGGGTGTATGTTTTTATTTCGCCAATCTATTTCGGAGACATGCACTAATCCTTCTACCCCAGGAAATATTTCTGCAAAAAACCCATAATCAGCTATATTAGTTACTACTGATTTTAACCTATCTCCTGATGAAAATTTACTTGTGATGTCATCCCAAGGATTGGCTTGCAGTTGTTTTAAGCCTAGAGATACTCTCCCTTTCTCTCGATCGAACTTAATAACCTTCACTTCCATAGAATCTCCAATATTCAGAGCTTCTGAAGGATGACTTATCCTACTCCAAGAAATATCTGTAATGTGAAGTAAGCCATCTAGTCCTCCTAGATCTATAAAAGCGCCATAGTCGGTTAAATTTTTAACAACTCCGGTCATAATAGAACCTTCTTCAATTGAGGCCAAAAGATCTTCTCTATCTTTAGAATTTAGCCCCTCTAAAACAGCTTTTCTAGATAAAACTATATTTGTTTTTTCCTTATCTATTTTTATAACTTTGAATTCCTCATAATTACCTTCTAGATGCGTTAGATCCTTTGAAGGTATAACATCAGCTAAAGATCCAGGTAAAAAAGCTCTTATCCCTCTTAAATCTACTGTCATGCCTCCTTTGACTGAAGCTGTAATTAAGCCTTTTACAGTAGTATTTTCCTCAAAGCTTTTTGTTAACATCTCCCACATTTGCTGTTTGATAGCTTTTTCTCTAGATACTCGAGTATATCCATAACCATCTTCAACTGCTTCCAAAGTAAGTTGGATTTCATCTCCTATGTTTACATCTAATTCTCCCGAATCATTTAAAAATTCTGAAGAAGGTACAATTGCTTCCGATTTAAGCCCTAGGTGTAGAATAATAAAATTATCTTCAATGGAAATTATTATTCCGGTAACTAGACTTCCAACCTTCATGTTCACATGACTAAGGTTTTCATCTAAAAGTTGTTCAAAATTTAAGGCCATATTTTTATGTTTTATTAATTAATTTTACTATCTTGGTAATTACATTTTCAGGTTTTAAGTCAGTTGTATCTATAATTATCGCCTCGTCTGAAGCACTTAACGGTGAATTCTTTCTATTACTGTCTTTTTGATCTCTTTTTTCCATATCTTTTGAAAGGGAGCGCATATTAACCTTTGTACCTTCAGTTTTCAACTGAGAGTATCTTCTTTTCGCCCTTTCGTCATGCGAAGCTGTTAAATAAATTTTTAATAAAGCTTTAGGAAAAATTACTGTCCCCATATCTCTTCCATCTGCAATCAACCCTGGGGGAGCTAAAAAAGCCCGCTGACAAGGCTTAATAAAGTTTCTTATTTTTTGTGATGAAGCTATATCTGAAGTTTTTTTAGCTACTTCTTCTGTTCGAATTTTAGATGTTACATCCTTAGAATTAAGAATCACTCTTACTGGTTCGGTTGAATTATTTGAAATAAACTCAACATTAAAATCTTTATTCAGTTTTTCTATATTTTCTTGGAAATTGCTTAAATTAATTTGATTAATTTCCATAAAATAAGCCAGAGATCTATAAAGAGCTCCACTATCTAAAATATTCCAACCCAACTCCCTAGCCAATAATTGCGAAATAGTTCCTTTTCCAGAGCCGCTTGGGCCATCAATTGTAATTACAGGTAAATTTTTCATTTCAATTATGTAGTAATTTCCATTCCAACTTTTTTACAAACATCTAAGAAGTTTGGAAAAGAAGTTGCTACATTTTGTGTATTCTCAATATATGACTGACCACCCGACCTTGTACAAGCTATAGCAGATGCCATTGCAATTCTGTGATCTCCGTATGAATTAATTGAGGCTTTCTGGAAAGGTAAATTTGAATTATGATCATATATCTCTTGATTTAAACCTTTAATTTTTATCCCATTTTTTTGTTGAGAGAATTTAACACCTAAGTTGCTCAAAGATTCAGCCATCGCTTTCAGCCGATCAGATTCTTTCGTTCTTAATTCTTCTAATCCATTAAAAATAGAAAAGCCATCCGCCAAGGAAGCGGCAATAAACAAAACTGGCAACTCATCAATAAGATTAGGGATAATTTTTGGATTCAGTTTAATACTTTTTAATTTTGAAGTTTTGACTGTTATATCTCCAGAAGGCTCATACTCTTTTCTTTTATTTGATTGAGTTATATTAGCTCCCATTTCTAATAAAGCATCAATTAATGCTGTTCTAGTAGGATTTAAACCGATATTTTTAAGAGTTAAATTTGAATTAGGGGTAATAAGGGCTGCTAAGATTAAAAAAGCAGCTGAAGAAAAATCTGAAGGTATATTAATTTCTACTCCTCTATAAGATTTTGGTGGAAAAACAGTTATCTGGTTAACATCACCGGAGGTATGAGAATTGACCTCGATTCCAAATTTTTTAAACATTAATTCTGTATGATTCCTAGTTTGGGTTTTTTCTACTATGGTGACCGGGGTATCAGAATAAAGTGCAGCGAACATGATACTTGATTTCACTTGAGCACTTGCTATTGGAAGATCGTATAAAATTCCTTTAAGTTTTTTTGAAGGATTAATAGATAATGGCGGTGTGCCTTCTTCCCCTGTCAGAATATTTGCTCCCATTAAAGTAAGAGGATCCACAACTCTTCTCATAGGTCTAATGGATAATGATTTATCACCTGTCAAAGTTGCGGAAAAATTTTGACCCGATAATAATCCGCTCATTAACCTCATCGAAGTTCCAGAATTACCTAAATAAAGTTCAGAAACTGGCTTCTTTAATCCATAAAGACCAACTCCATGAACAATTACCTTGTCTTCAAATTTTTCTATCTTAACTCCCATATTGGTAAATGCATCTATGGTATTAAGACAATCTTCTGCCATTAAAAAACCATTTATTATTGTTTTGCCTTCTGCAAGAGCTGCGCACATTATAGACCGATGAGAAATTGATTTATCTCCGGGCAAAGTTACATCGCCCGTTAAACCTTTACCCTTATTTATTTTAAACTGCATTGGCAATAAGTCTGATTAAAGAAGACTATCTCTAGATTTTTTAACAGATGAAAAGAAGCTTAAAAGTTCTTTATCATCTTTATCCTTGATTAGAAATAAAAGCCTTTCCAAACTATCTTTAAACATTTCGATTGACTCTATAATGTGCTTTTCATTTGCCATCATGATATCTTTCCACATCAAAGGATCACTTGACGCTATCCTCGTATAATCCTCTAAACTTCCTCCTGAATATAAAAAAGTTTTCACACCTAAATTTTTGAAGAGTGCATCCATTAATGTAAAAGAAATGACATGAGGTAAATGACTTGTCTTTGCAAAAATATCATCATGATAATCTGATGGCACTCTTTTAGTTAAAGATTTTAATTCATTCCAAAAGCACTCAACTTTCTTAAGATCTGAGTCTCTATTATCTTTATGGGGACAAATTATAGTCAGCTTCTTTTCAAATAAATTAGGTAAGGATGAAGCTAAACCATTTTTTTCAGATCCTGCTATAGGATGAGAAAGAACAAAATTGCTTAATAGTTCTGGATTCTCTTTTTTTAGACTTTCTAAGACTGAAGATTTTACACTACATGTGTCGGTAAATAATGGATCGATTAAGTTTGAATACCTTTTTAACTCCTTAATTGCTTTATTAATTGACAATGTAGGTATAGAAAAGATTACTAAGGTTTTTTTCAGTTCGTGAGTAATTTTTGTATCTTGATTCTTAATTAATCCAAGTTTGTGGGCTTTAGTAATAATCTTATGATCACTATCCAGACCGTAAACATCTCCTCCAAAAGAATAATATTTTAAAGATTTAAGAATAGATCCCCCAACTAAACCTAATCCAACTACTAAGATATTATCAAAGGCTTTCTCTAGCTTCATAGTGGGTCTGTAATCTTATTTAATTTTTTGAGAAAGAAGGAGTTTTCTTCTGGAAGACCAATAGTAACTCTTAAGTGATTTGGCATTTTATAGACTCCCATTGCCCTAACTATCACACCTTCTTTAAGAAGATCCATAAACCTTTCATTGGCATCATGCTTGCAATCAAAACAAATAAAGTTGGCCAGGGTTGGAATATATTGATACCCGAGACCTTCAAGACCTTTATATAATTGGATTTTTTGTTCTAAGTTCATTTTTAGTGATTTTTGCATGTGGTCCTTATCAGAAATTGCTGCCTTTGCTGCAGCTAATCCTAAAGAATTTGCATTAAAAGGCTGCCTAACTCTATTCAAGTAGTCAGCAATCTCTGGTGAAGATACAGAATAACCAACTCTAAAACCAGCTAATCCGTAAGCCTTAGAAAAACTTCTACTTATGATAAGATTTGGGAATTTTTCAACCAGACCAAAATTAACATCTTTTTCTTCAAACGAGGAGTAATCAAAATAAGCTTGATCTAAAAATACCAACACATCTTTTCTCACTCTTTTTAAGAAATTAACTATCTCAGTATGGGATAGGAATGTACCTGTCGGATTATTAGGGTTAGCGATAAAAACTATTTTAGTATTTTCTTTTATAGCCTTGTTCATTTCCAATAAATCATGTCCCCAATTTTTTGCAGTTACTTCAATCCCCTCAGCTCCTGAAATCTGAACTGCTAGAGGGTAAACTGCAAAAGCATGCTTTGAAAAAACAGCACTATCATTAGAAGAAAGAAAACTTCTAACAACAAATTCAATGATGTCATTAGAACCATTTCCAATTGTAATTTGGTTTTCATTTACTCCATACTCAATACTTATAGATTTCTTCAATTCCAGAGCATTCCCATCTGGATATCTATTTAACCCTTTTAAGATATGATTTATAGCCTCTAAGGCTAAAGGACTTGGACCTAAAGGATTTTCATTACTTGCAAGCTTAATAACGTTTGTTATGCCAAATTCCCTTTCCAGATCTTGAATAGGCTTACCCGGAACATAAGGTTTCAAATCTTTAATCCCTTGATTTAATAATTTTTTAAAATTAACAGTCATTTCATCCTAGCGCTCTGGGATAAGAACCTAAAACTCTTACTTCAATATCCAAATTTTTTAGATCTTTAAATAAAGATTTAAATTCATCATCATCTTTGTGCCCTTCGAGATCTAAGAAAAAGATATACTGCCAATTATTAATTTTTGAAGGCCTATAGGTTATGTGAGTTAAATTTAATTTATTTTTATATATAGGATTTAAAACTTTGAATAAAGCTCCTGTCTCATTTTTAGTTTTTATCATCAAAGAAGTCTTGTCTCTGCCAGTAGATCCAACTTCATGAAGACCCAGAGAAATAAATCTTGTTGTATTGCCTGAGTAATCTTCTATATTTTTTTGTATAAGCTCTAACCCATATTTATTAGATGCTAATTCTCCGGCTATTGCATAAATAGTCTCAGATTCAGCTGCTGAAATTGCTGCTTTAGCATTACTAGATACCGGTACTCTCAGTACATTTGGGCAATGCGAGTCTAGCCATAATTTACACTGAGCAAAAGTTTGTTGATGAGCATGTATTTCATAACCTTCTTGAGGTAAGGATTTATTATACCCAATTAGATTATGATGAATTTCCATCTTAATCTCACCACAAATAAGTATATTACTTGAAGCTAAACAATCTAAAGTTATATTTACAGTGCCTTCTGTAGAATTCTCAATAGGGACTATTCCATAATCGCTTGATGAATCTTGAACCTTTATAAAAACATCTTCTATGGTATCTGAGGGACTTGTATTTACAGAAGAACCAAATTGGTTTTTAAGAGCAGAGTCTGAGTAGGTTCCTTCGGGGCCTAAAAATGCAATCTCTAAATCATCTTCAGTTGCTCTACAGCTAGATATTAGCTCCTTAAATACACTTATGATCTGATCATTGGAAAGGGGGCCTAAATTATTCTCAATTAATCTATTTAAAATTAAAGATTCTCTATCAGGCTTGTATTTTTCTTTTGTTGATTTAAAGTCACCCGCTTTCTTAGCTAAAGACGCTCTTCTGTTAATTAGAATTAAAATTTCTTCATCTATCTCATCAATCGATTCTCTGATAGATTTAAGATCTTTTTCCTCAGCCATTAGTTAAATTTTGATTCCTTTTTTCAAAAGACTCCATGAAGTTTATTAGTTTATCTACTCCTTCCTCTGGCATTGCATTATAGATGCTAGCTCTCATCCCACCAACTGACCTATGACCCTTTAGAGCAAGTAATCCTGCTTCTGAAGATTCTTGTAAAAATGTCATATTCATATCATCATTTTTTAATTGAAAAGGTATATTCATAATCGAACGACTGGATTCAAGGATATTATTTGAATAAAATTCAGAATCATCTATAAAAGAATAAAGTTTCTTAGCTTTTCTTCGATTAATCTTTCCAATCTCACCTATTCCACCGATAGATTTTAACCATTTAAATACTTTGCCGGCAACATACCATGCAAAAGTTGGAGGGGTGTTATACATAGATTCTCCTTCATACATCTTAGTGTAATTTAACATTGTGGGAGTATTTTCTTGTGCTTTATGTAGTATCACTTTTTTTATTATCGCAAAACCAAGACCTGCGGGACCAATATTTTTTTGGGCACCTCCATAAATTAATGAAAATTTAGTTACGTCTAACTCCTCAGAGAGGATTCCTGAAGAATAATCTGCAACTATTGGTATTTTTTCATGTTCAATATTTCTTAGAGATATACCGCCTATAGTCTCATTAGGTGTTATATGAATATAACTTGAATTATCTGATATCTTCCAATTATCTTGAGGAGGAAAAAATCTAAAACTATCATCTTCACTTGATGCTGAAATATTGACATTGATATATCTTTGAGCTTCTTTAATTGCCCTTAAAGCCCAATGGCCAGTATATACATAATCTGCGGTTCCGCCTTGAGGACAAAAATTCATTGGTATCATTGGGCATTGGAGAGTAGCTCCTCCATGAAGAAATAAGACTGCATAATCTTCAGGAATCTTTAGTAGATCTCTGAAATCTGACTCAGCTGTTTTAGCTATTTCAATGAAGTCTTGACTTCTATGACTAATCTCCATTACTGAAAGGCCCAAGCCTCTCCAATCTAATAGCTCTTCTTTAACCTCTTCTAAAACTTCTACAGGAATTGTTGCAGGCCCAGCTCCAAAATTATACTTCCTTGTCATCTTGCTTTCCTTCATCTACTACTTCGTCAGATATAAAAACTTCGTCTATGGAGGCTAAACTAATAAGCTCCTCTCCCTGTTTCAATCTAATAACTGTTACTCCTTGAGTATTTCTACCAATAACATTTATTTCAGAAACCTTTGTTCTTACCAACATTCCTTTATTTGTTATTAACATAACTTCGTCATCATTCTTTACTTGAGCGGCTCCTATTAACTGACCATTTCTCTCGGAAGTTTGCATGGCAATAACCCCTTTCGCACCTCTTCTTGTTCTTCTAAAATCTTTTGAATCAGACCTCTTTCCATAACCATTTTCACTTACTGTAAGAATAGAAGCCTCTTCATCTGGAATAATTAAAGAAATGACAAAATGGCTTTTTCCTAGATTTATTCCTCTAACTCCTTGAGCAGTTCTTCCCATAGAGCGAACTTCGGTCTCAGAAAAATGAGCAGCTTTACCTGCATTTGATACAAGCATCACATGCATATTTCCATCTGTTACGGCTGTACCTACAAGCTCATCTCCTTCTGATAGAGTAATAGCTCTTTTACCTCCTTTTCTTTGATTTGAAAATTCTACAAGAGAAGTTTTTTTCACTGTTCCCATCTTAGTAGCCATAAAAATGAAATTTTCTTCATCATAAGTCTCAACTGTAACCATACTAGTAATCCTTTCTCCTTCCCTTAATTGAATTAGATTAACCAGAGGTCTTCCTTTAGCTGCTCTACTCGCTGAAGGAATTTCATATACTTTTAACCAATACACTTGCCCTAGATTTGAAAAACAAAGTAACGTTGTATGAGTATTTGCAACTAACATTTGCTCTACAAAATCTTCTTCTTTTACTGAAGCTGCTGTCTTACCTGTACCTCCTCTTCTTTGAGCTCGGTATTCATCAAGAGGTTGGGTCTTAGCGTAACCTTCATGAGATAGAGTAACAACTCTATCTTCCGGTGTAATTAGGTCCGCAGTAGAAAAATCAGCAATAGAATCTTGAATTTCACTTCTTCTAGTATCTGAATATCTTTCTTGTACTTCTAATAATTCTTCTTTTACAACAATTACTAATTTTTTTGTGTCAGAGAGGATCTCTAAAAGAGAAGAGATATGGTCAATTATTTGTTCATACTCCTCAATCAACTTATCTTGTTCTAAACCAGTAAGTCTTTGCAACCTCATGTCCAGAATAGCTTGCGCTTGGTTTTCTGAGAGCTGATAATTTGTACCTGTTAGCCCAACATCTTTTGGTAAGTTATCTGGTTTACAGGCATCTGGTCCTGCCTTTTTTAATAATTTTGAGATTCCTCCAGGCTTCCATTTCTTTGATAACAATTTTGATTTAGCTTCCGCCCCATCTTTAGATTTTTTAATAAGACTAATAACCAAATCAATATTTGCTAATGCAACTGTCAATCCTTCTAGAATATGACCTCTGTCTTTAGCCTTTTTAAGATCAAAAATTGTACGCCTAGAAACAACTTCTTTTCTGTGTTTAATAAATACATCCAATAGATCTTTCAAGCATAATAATCTTGGCTCTCCATCTACTAAAGCAACATTATTTATTCCAAAAACTGTCTGCATTTGAGTTTGAGAATATAAATTATTCAAGACCACATCTGGGACTTGTCCGCTTTTAAGCTCTATAACCACTCTAACCCCATCCTTATCAGACTCATCCCTTAACTCTCTTATGCCTTCAAGCTTTTTATCTCTTACTAATTCTGCCATTTTTTCAATAAGTCTTGCTTTATTGACCTGATAAGGCATTTCAGTAATTATTATGGATGGGTTATTGGTTTCCTCGTCTTCTATCTCTGTCTTAGCACGAATCTTAACTTTGCCTTTTCCAGTTTTATATGCATCAACAATTCCGGACCTTCCATTTATAATCCCTCCTGTAGGGAAATCTGGACCTGGCATTAATTTGATTAGATCTTCAACAATGATCTCTGGATCGTCTATTTGAGCTAAACAAGCATCTATTACTTCATTAAGATTATGCGGAGGCATATTTGTTGCCATCCCAACTGCAATCCCTGAAGAGCCATTTGCTAATAAATTAGGTATCCTTGACGGCAATACTTCAGGAATTGTCTCTGTATTATCGTAATTATCATAAAAATCTACTGTCTCTTTATCTAAATCTATTAGTAAATCATGAGCTATCCTTGACATACGTATCTCTGTATATCTCATTGCAGCTGCAGAATCCCCATCCATAGAACCAAAATTTCCTTGCCCGTCAACCAACGGATAACGTAATGAGAAATCTTGTGCCATTCTTACAATAGTTTCATAGACGGCACTATCACCATGTGGATGATACTTACCTATGACATCTCCGACTATCCGTGCAGATTTTTTATACCCCCTATTCCATTCATTTCCAAGAGAATGCATGGCATACAAACTTCTTCTATGTACCGGCTTCAATCCATCTCGAGCATCCGGTAGCGCTCTTCCTACAATGACGCTCATTGCGTAATCTAAATAGGACTGTTTTAACTCCTTTTCAATGTTAATAGGAACTATCTCTTTTGCGGCCATCTCTTCCATAAAAAACCTCTTTTTTCCAATAAAGAACTGCTAAAAAAGCTTAATTTAGCAAGTTTTTTTAAATAAATTGTGGATAAAAAAAAACATAAAAATCATTAAGAATTTTATCATAAATTAAGCACTAAAAGGGCTTAATTTAAAGGTAAATTAACGAAGAAATTAAGGAAGAAATTAAGGAAGAAATTAAGATTTAAACTCTGAAACTACCTCAGAAATACTTTCCTTTGCATCTCCGAAGAGCATTCTTGTATTTGATTTAAAGAATAAAGGATTTTGTATCCCTGCAAACCCTGAAGCCATTGATCTTTTTAAGACAAAAACTGTTTTTGCTCTATCTACCTCTATTATAGGCATTCCATAAATTGGACTTCCTTCATTATCCTTAGCATCAGGATTCACAACATCATTTGCTCCAATAACTAGACAAATATCTACTGTTTCCATAACAGGATTCACATCATCTGGTTCTACCAAAGCATCATATGAAACATTAGCTTCTGCAAGTAAGACATTCATGTGGCCAGGCATCCTGCCAGCTACTGGATGAATTCCATACTTAACTTCTGCACCGTTATCTTCTAGAAGTTCGCCTAATTCCCTCACTGTATGTTGGGCCTGAGCAACGGCCATCCCATAACCTGGAACTATTAAAACAGAAGTGGCTGCCTCCAATATCAAATAAGCATCTTGACTTGAAATAGGATTCACTTCTCCTTGATCTTCTGCCGAAGAAGAGGATGAACTATCTCCGGATCCAAAACCGCTGAAAAGAACATTAGCTAAAGATCTATTCATTGCCTTACACATTATGTTTGTCAAAATTAACCCGCTGGCACCAACTAGGGCTCCAGCTACAATCAAAACATTATTTTGAATAACAAAGCCAGCAGCACAGGCAGCTAATCCAGAATAGCTATTAAGAAGAGCTATCACAACAGGCATATCAGCACCGCCTATTGGAATAACCAATAAAATCCCTAAAATAAATGCTAAAAGCGTTAAAGCTAAAATTAGGTGTGAAATTTCATAACTATAAGTGTCCTGTAACCAGATTAATTCTATACCTACACCCAAAAGAATTAAAAGTAATATGCCATTAACAATCTGCTGCCCCCTATAAAGTAAAGGACTACCAGAGATAATCTCCGAAAGTTTTCCATAAGCCACTAAACTTCCGGTAAAAGTAACTCCACCTATCAATAAAGTTAAATATATTGCAAATAAGGTAGCTGAATTATGTAAATCTCCACTAAGATATTCGCCTGATCCAACTAGTAAGCTAGCAAGACCTCCAAAACCATTAAAAACAGCAACCATTTCTGGCATTGAAGTCATTTTTACTAAGATTGCAGTCGCCGAACCTATAATTGCGCCTAAAATTGCTGCTAAAGTTATAAACTGCCAACTAACTATATCTTTGTTTAATAAAGTTATAACTACAGCTAAAAGCATCCCTAAAGCTGATAGAAGATTTCCTCTTCTAGCGGTTGCAGGTGAACCAAGCATCTTTAATCCAAATATAAATAAGATGGATGCCCCTATATACGCTAAAGAAATAATTCCTGATCCAGAACTTTGCAAAATATCCATAGGTTTATTTTTTCTTGAACATTGATAGCATCCTATTCGTAACCAGATAACCACCAACCACATTAATTGTTGCAAAAAAGACTGCGGCAGTCCCAAGTATCACAGTAATGGTTATAGGTTGATCAAAACTTACCGAGCCTGAGGAGAGTAAAGCTCCAACTAAAGTAATGCCTGATATAGCATTCGCTCCTGACATAAGAGGTGTGTGCAAAGTAGACGGAACCTTAGAAATAAGCTCTATTCCTAAAAATATTGACAGAACTAAAACAAATAATAGGAGAACTGTAGATTCCATATGTTATGACTCCAATAAAATTTTATTAATTATATTGCCTTCATGAGTGACTATGCAGCCTGCAAGGATTTCATCTTCTAAATCTAAATTAAAAGATTTATTCTCAGAATCCCAGAATTCATCAATCATATTATAGATATTTGTGCCATATACCTGAGAAGCATGATATGCAACTTCTCCTGGTAAATTAGCCATCCCCACAATCTTAATACCATTAATATCAACTGTTGATCCTGATACAGATCCTTCAACATTTCCTCCCGAACCTACAGCCATATCTACAATAACACTTCCAGGATTCATTGCTTTCACCATTTCTTGAGTAATTATCCTTGGTGCTGGACGACCAAATACTTGAGCTGTAGTTATTACAACATCTGATTGACTACATATCTTTTTCATGCCCTCTTGTTGCAATTGTATTTGTTCCGCAGTTAATTCTTTTGCATAACCTTGATCAGTCTGGCCAGTTTCCCCAATATCTATCTTTACGAATTTTGCTCCTAAAGATTTAACCTGCTCTTCCACAACTGGTCTAGTATCAAAAGCATCAACTCTAGCGCCTAATCTCTTCGCTGTAGCAATTGCTTGAAGTCCTGCAACTCCAACTCCCACTACAAAAACTCTACTAGGAGAAATAGTTCCTGCCGCAGTCATCATCATTGGGAAGACCTTGGCTAAATTTCTTGACGCTTCTATAACTGCAGAATATCCCCCTAGATTTGCTTGCGAGCTTAGAGCATCCATTTTTTGTGCTCTTGTGATTCTTGGAACTAATTCCATACTAATTGAAGTCACTTTTGAAGAAACAAATGCAGTCACTAAATCACTTTCATTAAAAGGATCAAAAAAGCTAATATGAATAGCTCTATCTTTTAATTCAGATATTTGTTCTGAGGATGGTTTATTTATTCTGCAAACAATATCCGCTTGAGAAAGAAAACTCTTTTCGGGCTTTACTAAATTAGCCCCTGCTTCTTTGTAAAGGTCATCTGAAAGATTTATATTTCTGCCTAGACCTGACTCTACAAAAACATTTAATCCTGAATCACTAATTCTTTTTATAGTATCAGGTAAAATAGTTGCTCTTAACTCTTCATCAGACTCAATTGGAAAAAAAATATCCATAAAGTTTTAATTTTGCGAGAATATTGACTTAAATGAGAAAGAGGTTATTTTATATCATTTACGCACTTTTAAAATATTTTTTCTGTATATTTATAAAAAAATTATGACTAATCTAGACGAAGAAGAAATTAATAAATTCAATTCATTAGCTGACAAGTGGTGGGATATAAATGGCGACTTTAAACCTTTACATCAAATCAACCCCCTAAGAGTTGAATACATCTCTACAAAAGTTAATTTGAATGGATTAAAAGTTCTAGATGTAGGTTGTGGAGGCGGTATTCTATCTGAATCTTTGGCTAGTTTAGGAGCAGATGTGACTGGAATTGATCCTGGAGATTCCGTAATAGAGGTTGCCAAAGTTCATTCAAATAAAGTAGGAAGCAATATAAGATACTTGAATTGTACCATTGAGGATTTGATTTCTGATGATATTAATAATAAATTTGATGTCATAACCTGTCTTGAAATGTTAGAACATGTCCCTAATCCTTCTAGCACAATAAAGGCTATATCATTACTTTTAAAAGATAAAGGTCGTATTTTCTTATCGACGATAAATAGAAACCCTAAATCTTACCTATTTGCAATTCTCGGAGCAGAATATATCTTAAAACTACTTCCCACTGGAACCCATGATTATCAAAAATTCATCAAACCTTCTGAATTAGCTAATTGGCTTAGGTCTAGCCATCTGGCATTAAAAGAGACTAAAGGTCTGTCATATAATCCGCTGACTGATAAGTATTGGTTAGGGAATGATGTAAGCGTTAACTATATGATGTATGCAGAATCTAGTAAATAATGATTGAAGATAAATCTCTTATAGCATTTGATTTAGATGGAACTTTATTCGACACAGCTCCAGACTTTCTGATTGCAATCAATGCATTAGAAAGAAAATATGGAAAGAAAGAATCAGGTTTTGACGACATAAGGTCTAGAGTTTCTGAAGGGGCCTTGGCCTTAATACAATTTTCTTTTAACCTGAATCCTGACTCCTCAAATCTCATTAATCTTAAAAATGAATTACTTGAAATATACCTAGATTGTTGTCTACAAAAAACTAAACTCTTTTCTGGAATATCCGATCTTCTTATAAATTTAGATAAAAAAGATATGACATGGGGCATAGTCACAAATAAGCCCTTACTGTATACAGATAAGATAATTAAGGATAAGTTAAAAAATTATAACTATTCTTTTGTAATTTGTCCTGATCATACAAATACGCGAAAACCAGACCCTTCAGGACTATTATTAGCTTGTAAATTAACAAATTCAGATCCTAAACTTTCAATGTATATTGGAGATCATAAAGTTGATATTGAAGCTGGAAACAATGCAGGAATGAAGACAATAGCTGCCTCTTATGGATACTGTAATATTAGTTCAGAAAAGGATTGGGGTGCCTCTATGTTTGTAACGAAGCCTCAAGAATTAAAAAAACTTATTTTCTGACCCATGGATATTGATTTAAGAAGTTTTAACCCTAGTAAGAATATTCTTTCTAATAAGGTCATTTTAATTTCTGGTGCTAGTTCGGGAATAGGCAAGGAAGCTGCGATTACTTTCTCAGATTATGGTGCATGCGTAATTCTAACTGGGAGAAAGCAAAAGGACTTAGAAGAAGTCTCTTCAATCATTCAAAAAAAAAATAATCTAAGGCCATCTTTTTATGAGATAGATTTCGAGAGTGCTAATTCAAAAGACTACTGTAAGATTTATAATGAAATAGATTCTAACTATGGAAAACTAGATGGTTTGTTAAATAATGCAGGCATCTTAGGTGAAAAAAAACTCATGTCTCAATATCCTTATGAAACTTGGAAAAAAGTAATGGATGTGAATGTTAATTCTGTTTTTAGACTCACTCAAACTTGTCTTCCGCTTCTTTCTTTAGCTAAAGATGCATCTATTATATTTACTTCATCTAGTGTTGGAAAAAAAGGAAGAGCTTTTTGGGGCGCTTACTCTGTATCTAAATTTGCTACAGAAGCTATGATGGAAATTTTATCAGATGAAATAGAAAATACACATAATATAAGAGTGAATTCTATTAATCCGGGTCCTACTAATACAAAACTAAGGTCTAAAGCTTATCCAGCAGAAGACCCCTCTTCAATCTCTTCTCCAGGGGATATTATGAAAGCTTACCTATTTCTATTCAGTTCACATAGTATAAATATAAATGGAAGATCTATAGACGCTCAAACCACTTAATCTCTTTTTTTGTAAGTTCTTTATAATGCCCTGACCTAATATCTGCAGTCAGAAAATAATTACCATACCTTACTCTTTTTAATCGTGAAACTTCTAGTCCCTGACTTTCCCATATTCTTCTTACTTCTCTATTCCTTCCCTCTGAGATTACCATTGCAAACCATTGATTTGATTTTCCAGATCTGCCCGCCTGAATATCAGAAAAAGATGCTTCGCCATCTTCTAAAGAAACTCCTTTAAGCATACGTTTTATTTTTTCTTCACTAACTCTTCCATGAATCCTAGCAACATATTCCCTTTCTACCTCAAAGGATGGGTGCATCATTTTATTTGCCAACTCTCCATTATTAGTAAGAAGAATTAAACCAGAAGTGTTTATGTCTAACCTTCCAACAGATATCCATCTTCCTTGTCTAATTTTTGGAAGAGACTCAAATATTGTAGGTCTATCATTTGGATCATCTTTAGAAACTACTTCCCCTAATTTCTTGTTGTAAGCAATTATCCTGACTGGCCCCTTTGATTGAATGGTATTTAAAACTTTTCCATCCATCACTACTTGATCAGATGGACCAACGGGTTGTCCTAAAGATGCTAATTTCTTATTTACTAAAACTCTTCCTTGTTTTATCTTTAATTCTATAGATCTTCTTGATCCGTATCCTAAAGTAGACAGAACCTTTTGTATCCTTTCTCTTGTCATTTATACTAGAAAGTGGACTAGTTTTTTAGATCTTCTGTGGGCTGTTCTATTATGAGATCTTTATTTAGATTTTGGAAATCAGCTAGTGGTGGCAATTGAGGCAGTTCTCCTAGGCCTTGCATACCGAAATAATCTAAAAATTCCTTAGTTGTTGAATAAAGAGATGGTTTTCCAGGTACATCTCTTTGCCCTACTATTTTGATCCAACCTCTTTCCATTAAAGACCTTAAAAGAAGAGTGCCTACACTTACCCCTCTTATTTCTTCAATCTCTCCTCTAGTTATAGGTTGTCTATAAGCAATAAGAGCTAAAGTTTCTAAACTTGCTTTTGAATATTTTTGAGGTTTTTCTGCCCATAATTTTGCAACATATTCTGATAATTCTTGTCTAACTTGAAGACGATAACCTGAAGCTACTTTTTTTAAAATGAAGCCTCTATCTTCGCAATTTACTTCTATCTCCTTAATTGCCTTCTTAATGTCTTCTTGGGTAGAATTTAAATCTTCATCGAAGAGTTTTTGGAGTTCTCTAATGTCGACAGGTCGTGAAGCAGATAGAAGTAATGCTTCAATTATTTGAGTTAACTTGAATTCCATCAATGCACCTCTATAACTTTTAAATGTATCGGGCCAAATTCTTCAGTTTGTATAATATCAATCAAGGAATCCTTTAAAAGCTCAAGAATAGCCAAAAAAGTAACAACTACACCTATCTTACCTTCTGAAGCTTCAAATAAAGAAACAAAATCAATAAACTTGTTACCTTTCATTTTTTCTAAAATTGCTGACATTTTTTCTCTAGTAGATAGTTGGTTAAAATCTATCAAATGGGCTTCAGCATGCTCAGCTCTCTTTAAAACCTCCGCTAATGAGAAAGATAATTCCTGCATGGAAATATGCGAGAAAGTTCTTTTTGTTTCAAATTCTGGTAATTTTGCCGATGCCAAGAAAAAATCTCTGTTTAGCCTTGGAAGAGAGTCTATCTTATCTGCGGCCTCCTTATATCTTTGATATTCTTGGAGACGTCTAATTAAATCTGCCCTTGGATCCTCATCCTCTATTTCTTCTTTATGTTTAGGTAATAGCATCCTTGATTTAAGCTCTGCAAGATATGCAGCCATAACAAGGTAATCACCAGCAAGCTCTATATGCATGGCTTCCATGACATTGACATAATTTATGTATTGATCCGTTATTATTGCAACATTTATATCTAATATATCTAAGTTTTGCTTCTTAATGAGATATAAAAGAAAGTCTAAAGGGCCTGAAAAAGAATTTAAAAGGACTTTTAAAGAATTAGGTGGAATATATAAATCTTCAGGAAGGGCAGTAAGTTTTTTACCCTGAACTGTAGCAAGTATCATCTCCCTCTGATGAGGGGATTTTTCTATTATTGCTGACATTTAATCCAATACATTTGTATTGGATATGTATTATAACCAACAATTTGAAAAAAAGTCACTTTAAAAAAGATAGTTATGGCGCCCAGTGGTTAGTAATTGGGTATCTTCTGTCCTTTCCAAAGCCTTTATCGCTTATTTTGACTCCAATAGGACCTTGCCTTCTCTTATATTCATTCATGTCTATAAGTCTTAATATTTTTTTTACCACCTCTTCATCGAACCCTTTATCTCTAATTTCATTTAATCCAAGGTCCTTTTCAACGTATAGCTCAATAATCTGATCTAAAACGGAATAATCTGGTAAAGAGTCGCTATCCTTTTGATCTGGAGCCAGTTCAGCTGTCGGAGGTCTTTCTATTATTCTATTAGGTATGACTTTAGATAAAGAATTTCTATATCTTGATAACTGGTAAACTAAAGTTTTGGGTACATCTTTTAAAACACAAAAACCGCCAGCTGTGTCGCCATATAAAGTTGAATAACCAACAGCTGTTTCGCTTTTATTTCCAGTGGTTAAAACAATACAACCGGTTTTATTTGAAATACCCATCAATATAACTCCCCTACATCTTGACTGCAGATTTTCTTCAGATTTATCTGTTTTTTTTGCTTTAAAGGAATCAGTTAAACTATCAATAAAAGCTTCATAAATTCTCTCTATAGGTATAACGTTATGAACTATGCCAAGATTCTTGGATAATAATTCTGCATCTTCTATGCTTATATCTGCAGTATACTTAAAAGGCATCATGTATGTTTTTACCTTGCTGGAACCTAGTGCATCACATGCAATTGCTGCTGTAAGAGCTGAATCTATTCCCCCTGAAGAGCCTATAATTGCACCAGGAAATCTATTTTTTGTAACATAATCTCTTGTCCCCAATACCAATGCATCATATATATCTTGAATATATTGTCTCTCCAGCTGATTATTAGAACTAATTACCTCCACACCAGAAGGAGACTTATTAAATTCTATAACATCTGAATTTGTTTCAAAACTCGGAAAAGAAACTTTACACTCCTCATCTTTTGAAATAACCATAGATCCCCCATCAAAAACTAATTCGTCTTGTCCGCCTACTTGATTAGCATAGATAATAGGAACCTTAAATTCTTTTGTGTGTTTTTTTAAAAGATTCATCCTATCCTCAATTTTATTTATATCAAAAGGGGAGGCATTTAAATTAACAATTATTTCTGCTCCTTGTTTGGTAGATTGCCTGATGGCTTTTGAATGCCAAATATCTTCACAAATTGTTAGTCCAACCTTATAGCCTTTAACGTCTATTACACAAGGACCCTTGCCTGCAGAAAAATAACGCTTCTCATCAAAAACACTATAATTTGGGAGGTCTTGTTTAAAGTATTCCTTTATTAGATTGCCATTGAGAAAAACTCCAGCTGCATTGTATATTTTTTTCTTAATTTTACGCGGATAGCCTATACAAATAAAAGTTCCCTTAGCTAATTCAGAGATTTCTTTTAGAGCATCCTCAATTTTAAACAAAAAGTCATCTCTATATAAAAGGTCTTCTGGAGGATACCCGGTAAGAAACATCTCTGTAAAAACTATAAAATCTGGACTTCCATTATTAACTAAAGACTTAATTTGTTTTTTTGCAATATTGGTATTGCCTTTAATATCTCCTACAATAGGGTTTTCTTGAACTAATCCAATATTAAGTGAATTTATTTTATTCATAAGAAATCAGTATTCTAATTTACCTCTATACATAACTTAACTATTAAAATTGCAAAAAGAATAATATATTAACAATACAATAAGTTCTAACATAAGCCTTTGGTGTAAAATAAGCCTTGTAGACCATTATAAAATAAAATGAGATATCAAACAGATAATACTAGGATTATAGGTAAGCAGGAGATACTAAGTGCGGAAGATCTTATTAAGGCTTTTCCTCTATCTGAAAAAGTATCTAAATTAGTTTATGAATCTAGAAATGATATCTCAAATATAATTTCAAAAAAAGATGACAGACTTATGGTTGTCGTAGGACCATGCTCTATACATGATCCTGAAGCAGCTCTTGAATATGCTAACTTATTAAAAAAGGAAGCTAAAATTTATGAGAATGAATTAAAAATCATAATGAGAGTTTATTTTGAAAAGCCAAGAACTACTGTTGGCTGGAAAGGTCTTATAAATGATCCTGATATAGATAATACTTACAACATAAATAAAGGACTTAAAATAGCTAGACAGCTACTTTTAAATCTTAATGATTTAGGTCTTACTTCAGCTACAGAATTCTTGGATGTAATTACACCTCAATATATAGCTGACATTATATCTTGGGGAGCTATAGGTGCTAGAACAACTGAAAGTCAGGTTCATAGGGAGTTGGCTTCCGGTATATCTTGTCCTATTGGTTTTAAAAATTCAACAGAAGGTAGCATCCAAGTTTCAATAGATGCGATTAAGTCTGCAAAAAACCCTCATATATTTTTATCAGTAACAAAAGAAGGTAAATCAGCTATATTTGAATCTTCAGGAAATGAAGACTGTCATATTATTTTGAGAGGTGGAAAGGAGCCGAATTATGATTCCACTAATGTAGCTAAATCTTGCAACCTTTTACATGAAGCAAACTTACCTGAAACACTGATGATAGATATGAGTCACGGAAACAGCACCAAGCAACACAAAAAACAACTCGAAGTTTGTAAGAATATTGGAGATCAGATTTCTAATAATGAAAAAAGAATCACAGGAGTTATGATTGAAAGTAACCTAGTAGAGGGCAATCAACCTGACAAAGACAAATCAAAATTTAGATATGGTCAGAGTATTACAGATGCCTGTATAGACTGGAAAGATACGACCTCATGTTTAGAAGATTTAGCTAGATCTATATCCAAAAGAAGAAATTTATCTTGATATAGCTGAAAAGTATTTAACTTAGAAATTTTAAGATATAAACTGTTGTTAGCAGACATGACTAAACAGTTCATTACAATTTCAAAAGAAATAGCAGAATCAATTGGCTTAAGAGAGGCTACACTTTTTGGGTTATTAAACTCTAATTTTACCAATCATCAGCAAGATTTTAATTTACAAGACATCCTAAAAGAAACTCCTTTTTGGAAAAAAGAAGAACTTTTGCAAGTTTTAAAGAGCCTTAAAAATAAGGGTCTTATTGGTTCAACAGACAACTATTCTTCAATTGAGCTAACAAAACCTTACAAAGAAAAAAAATCTAAATCTCCTTCAAGTTTTACAAGGAAAAATCCATCTACTATGCCAGAGAACTGGGAACCGGAAACTCAGATAATAGAGCAAGCTGCAGACTATGGCATTCCAGCTGGATTTGTTTTAAAACAATTAGAAGATTTTAAATTCCTTTGGATAGAAAAAAAAGAATTACAACAATCTTGGGGATTAAAATTCTTGAGACATGTTATTAAAGCTTGGAGAAAAAATGAAATAAAACAAAATCAAGAAAAAAAGAGAATCTATATGCATAAAGATTGGGTTCCTGATCAAGAAGCCATAGACATTCTTAACAAAGCAGATATTGAAGATCAATTCATTGAAAAGTATCTACATGAATTTATTCTCTATTGGATAGAAAAAGGGGATCTCTCAGATACCTGGAATAGTAAATTTATTGCTTACATTAGGAGACAATGGGCCAGATTTAATGAAGGAAAATCAGAACATACACCTCAAGAAATCCCAGCAGATTGGAAGCCAAATCAAGAGTTCTATGATGTATTAAAGCTAGCTAAGATAGATCAAAACTTTGCAAATGATTTAATACCTGAATTTATCCTCTATTGGAGAGAAGAAGGAATAAAAATTAATACTTGGAATAATAAATTCTTTCAACATGTTAAATATCATCAAAAAAAAATAACTCCATTAAAAGAAAAACAAAAGGATATAGAAAAAAGGATAGAGTCAAGCTGGCAAATAAACCAAGAAGTTAATAAAAAAGAGAATACATTTACAACTTCAAAGAATAAGGAAGAGATTAAATCTAGACTCCAAGATTTAAGACTAAAATACAAAATTTAATTTATTTATAAGTATTTTGGTGTTATACTAGACTATAACACCTAATATTATTATATGAAATTACGAAGAACATATAGAACTTCAGCTTTGGCATTTTTATTCACTATTGTATGGATGGCTTCAGGCTTTTTTAAAGATGATAATCTTGCTAAAAAACCTACCAATAATCTAGAGACAATGTCGGCAGTCACTGTACTGTCCAGTGAAGCTGTGATGAAATCAAAAATAATCAAGGCTAGCGGATATACGGAAGCAGATAAGTTAGTAAAAGTTAGGGCAGAAATTAATGGGAGAGTGATCTCAACTCCTGTAAAACAGGGAGATTATGTAAAAAAAGGAGACTTACTTTGCCAATTATATATTGCTGGTAGAGAAGCTTATCCTAAAATTCAAGCACCTTTTGATGGCCTTTTAGAAGAAGTAAGTGCTGAAAGTGGTGATTATTTAAATATTGGCAGTACTTGCGCAACTTTAATTGATCCTAACCCCATGATTTTAGTTGGTGAAGTTTCAGAAAAAGAAATAGATTTAGTTAAAGTAGGAATTCCAGCTAAAGCAAAATTAGTTTCTGGTTCAGAAATAAAAGGAGTTGTCTCGTTTGTTGGGACTTCTGCAAATAAAAATACTAGAAGATTTAAAATTGAAATTACAGTTAATAATGATGATGGAGCTATAAGAGATGGGCTGTCTGCAGAATTATTTATCCAAGGAGCTAAGATTGAAGCTCACAAAATATCTCCATCTATCTTATTACTAGGCACATCGGGAGAACTTGGAATTAGGACTGTTAATAATTTTAATGAAGTTCAATTCCAAAAAGTAACGATATTGGAAGATTCTATGGATGGGATTTGGGTTTCTGGTCTACCCCCTAAAACTAGAATTATTACTGTCGGACAAGAATATGTCTTTCAAGGTCAAACTGTAAAAACTCAAGAAGCAACTATACCTCCTAAAGCGTGAATAAATTCATAAGATCAGCGATAGCTAGATCAAGAACTTCTCTAAGTATCCTTGTACTCTTAGGTTTGGCAGGGATTTATGCTATGAATGCCCTACCAAAAGCAACAGAACCTAACGTCACCTTTCCAGGAGCAATGGTAAGTGTTTTTTATGAGGGTGTGTCGCCTCAAGACTCTGAAAGACTTCTTGTGAAACCTCTAGAAACAGCTTTAAGAACAATAGAAGGTGTAGATGAAGTTATGGCGACAGCTGCTATGGGTTATGCAAATGTCGTAGTTCTATTTGATGAAGAAATCGATATGGACCAGGCTATCTATGATACTAGAGTTAAAGTAGATGAAGTTAGAACAGAACTCCCAAATGATGCAAAAGAACCCAAAATTAGAGAATTCACAACCCAAGATAATCCCGTAATCACTATAAGCCTTGTCAGTGACACTGTATCTGAAAGAACATTAATTTCACTGGCTAAAGATCTTCAAGATGAAATAGAAACTCTAACTGATGTTTTATCGGCAGACCTTCGAGGAGTTCCAGAAGATCTTTTAGAGGCAATAGTTGAGAAATCAAAGCTAGAATCATATGGAATATCTATCGGTGAACTTTATCAAGCTATCTCAAATAATAATCGAATAATACCTGCGGGCTCTCAAGATACTGGAAAGGGAAGCTTCGCTGTAAATGTACCAAGTGTATTTGCTGACCTGGATGATATTCAAAGCTTACCTATCAAGGTATCAGGTAATTCAGTAGTAACTCTTTCAGATGTAGCTGAAATCAGGAGAACTTATAAGGATAAAACAAGTGATACAAGAATAAATGGACGCAGAGCTCTTTCTGTTGAAGTTGTAAAAAGAACGGGTACAAATGTAATAGATACAGTAGCAGCAGTAAAAGAAATCGTTGAGAAAGCAGAATTAAACTTTCCAAACGGAGTAGAGATAATTTACTCAAGAGATGACTCTGGTTTTGCGCTAGATATGATATCTGAATTGCAAGGTAACGTATTAACTGCAGTTGTATTGGTTATGATTGTAGTCTTAGCTGCTTTAGGATTTAGAACATCTTTACTAGTCGGGTTAGCAATTCCCTTTTCTTATTTATTTTGCTTAACAATATTATTTTTTGCGGGTCAGGAATTTAATTTTATGGTCATGTTTGGCATGCTCATATCTATGGGTATGACCATTGATGGCTCTATAGTCGTTACTGAGTATGCAGATAGAAAATTAGCTGAGGGCATGGATAGAATTGATGCTTATACTTCTGCCGGAGCAAGAATGTTTTGGCCAGTTCTATCTTCTACTGTCACAACTTTAGTCGTCTTCTTGCCACTTATGTTGATGCCGGGAATGGGAAAGTTTATTCGAATGATGCCAGTAACAGTTTTTTGTGTCCTAGTTGGATCTTTAATCTATGCGATTATATTTGTTCCTATTTTAGGTGCCCTTTTTGGAGGACTAGCTAAAGAATCCAAGTCAGAAACAGAAAATATTAGGAAATTAGAAACCGATGATCCTTTATCTTTACCAGCTTTTACTGGAGGATATGCAAGAAAAGTATATCCATACCTAAAGATTCCTGGTCAAACTATATTTATTATAGTTTTCGCGATAGTACTCATCATAAAACTTTGGGCAGACCATGGAAAAGGGGTTATATATTTTCCAGAAGTTGCTCCTCAGTGGGTTCAAATTAATGTCTCGGCAAGAGGTAATCTTTCAACGAACGAAAAAAAGGAGCTAGCTATACTAGCTGAAAAAGAAATACTACCCATTGAAGATATAGAATTAGTGTATCTAAGAACAGGTTCCAGCCGAAGCGCCTTTGGGGGGGGAAATCCAGATAGAATTTCTTCTATGTTTATAGATTTCTATGATGAAGATAAAAGAGAATCAAATAAAGATGGCTATGAGATTTTAGAAACTATCAATCAAAAGACTAAAGATTTTCCTGGTTTTTTAGTTCAGTCAGAAGCAGAAAAAGCTGGTCCTCCAATAGGGAAATCTTTAGATATAGATGTCATGGGAGAAGATCCTTTTGTTTTAGCTCAGGCAACTAAAAAACTAAAAACCTATATCGAAAATGAAGTTTCTGGATTAATGGGATTGGAAGATTCTGTTCAACAAAGAGGAATTGAGTGGAGATTGAAGATAGACAAAACCAGAGCAGCTCAATTTGGAGCTAGTCTAACAGACGTAGGAGCTGCGGTTCAAATGGTAACAAACGGAATAAAGGTTGGAGAATATAGACCTTTAGATGTGGATGATGAAGTTGACATTAGAGTTAGATTTCCTAAAGAACAAAGAAATCTTGATGCATTAGACGAATTAAGTGTCAAAACAAATAAAGGAATAATTTCAGTTAGTAGCTTTGTAGAATCCAGGCCTCAGCCTGCAACCGGATATATAAGCAGAAAGGATGGCAAAAGAGTTTTCTCCATATCAGCCGATAAAAAAGAAGGGGTTGTTATATCAGATAAAATAAAACAAATTAAAGATTGGATATCAAATAATGATCTTGGGCCAGGCGTATCTGTTGAGTTTGGAGGTTTTGATAAATACAATAAAGAAGCCTCTGATTATCTAGTTTCTGCTTTTATTTTAAGCCTATTTATAATGCTAATTTTATTAGTGACACAATTTAATAGTTTTTATCAAGGATTTGTTATCTTATCTGCAATACTATTATCTTTTGGCGGTGTTTTTCTGGCCTTATTAATTTTAGGCCGCTCCTTTAGTACACTTCAAACAGGCATTAGTTGCGTAGCTTTAGCGGGTATTGTGGTCAATAATAATATTGTATTAATTGATACTTTTAACTTACTTAAAAAGAATAATCCTGCAGCTTCTACTCTTTCTTTAGCTTTAAGGAGTGCGGTCTTAAGGCTAAGGCCTGTCTTCCTAACTTCATTTACAACTATAGCTGGACTTCTTCCTATAGCATTAGGTTACAGCATAGATCTAATAGGAAGAGAAATTAAAGCTGGCATGTATGTCACAAGCTATTGGGAACAAATGGCTGGTGCTCTGGTAATAGGTCTTTCTGTTGCCACCATACTTACTTTAGTGGTTACTCCATGTGCTCTAATTTTAAGTGATTCAATGAAAGAAACTCCTAAGAAAATTAGGTCTCTTTTACATAAAATTATTCTTGAAAGAAAATCTCAAATTTCTAACTAAATAAAAACTTGTTTTTATGAATCTCTAACCTTAGAGTAGATAAGAATTATTTAATGGAAAAAAATGAAGTTTTTTAAAATATTACTTATATTTTTTGGATTTGCACTAATAAGCTGTAGCAAAGAATTTAATATTTCAGAAGAAAGAATTATTAATGCAGATGCAGAGCCAGAAAATTGGATGTCCCATGCCAGAACTTATGATGAAAAGAGGTTCAGTCCCTTAAATCAGATAAGTCCTGATACTATCTCGGACTTAGGTCTGGCTTGGAAATTTACAACTGATACAAACAGAGGCCATGAAGCCTCTCCTATAGTAGTAGATGGAGTTATGTTCACAACTTCTGCTTGGAGCGTTGTTTATGCCTTGAATGCTGCCACAGGAGAATTACTCTGGAAATACGATCCTTTAGTGGATAAAGAATGGGGATATAATGCTTGCTGTGACGTTGTTAACAGAGGAGTTGCCGTCTGGGAAGGTAAAGTTCTTTTAGGAGCTTTAGATGGAAGACTAATTGCATTAAATGCCACGGACGGATCGTTACTATGGGAAACTCTAACAATAGATAAAGAAAAGCCCTATACCATAACTGGCGCCCCTCGAGTCCTAAAAGACATGGTGTTAATAGGAAATGGGGGTGCCGAGCTGGGCGTGAGAGGTTATGTTACTGCCTATAACATTAAAAATGGGAAAAAAATATGGCGATTTTATACTGTTCCAGGTGATCCTTCTTTAGATTTTGAAAATCCCATTCTAGAAAAAGCTTCCAAAACATGGAAAGGAGGCGAATGGTGGAAAATTGGTGGAGGAGGAACAGTTTGGGACTCAATGGCTTTTGATCCAGAATTAGATCTTCTATATATTGGTGTTGGAAATGGTTCTCCTTGGAATAGGTATATTCGAAGTCCTGGCGGAGGTGATAACTTATTTCTTTCTTCTATAGTCGCCTTAAAGCCAGATACTGGAGAATATATTTGGCATTACCAAACAACGCCAGGAGATACATGGGATTACACAGCTACCCAACATATGATTCTTGCAGATATTGAAATTGATCAAAAGGTTAGAAAAGTAATAATGCAAGCTCCAAAAAATGGTTTTTTCTATGTAGTTGATAGAAAAAATGGTGAATTCATCTCAGCAAAAAATTATGTTCCAGTTAATTGGGCACTGAAAATAGATGAAGAAACTGGAAGGCCTATAGAGAATAATAAGACAAACTATAAAGGGACAGTCAAAGAAGTTAAACCTGGACCTCTAGGAGGTCACAACTGGCACCCAATGTCATATAGTCCGGAAACAGGACTAGCCTATATACCTGCCCAGGAACTCTCTTTTCTTTATGGTGATACGGAAGATTTTGTTTATGATAAAAACACTTGGAATACAGGAATTGATATTGCAGCTACTATTCCACCTAAAGACCCAAATGAACTGCAAGAACTACTTACCTCTTTAAAAGGCCATCTTAGTGCTTGGAATCCAGTTACACAGAAAGAAGTATGGCGAGCGCAATATGAGTGGCCTTGGAATGGCGGAGTCCTTTCAACAGCAGGAAATCTTGTTTTTCAAGGAACCAGCGATGGCAGACTTATTGCTTATACTGCAGATAAAGGAACTAAAGTATGGGAAATTGAAACCTATAATGGGATTGGTGCCCCTCCAATTACATATAGCATTGATGGAGTACAATATATATCAGTCATTATAGGTTATGGTGGTGCTTTTCCTCTTACTTCCGGTGTCCCGTCACCAAATATGGGTGCTAAATCAAATGGACAAGTATTAACCTTCAAATTAAATGGGAAAGAAACTATATTAAAACCTAAAACCTATAAATCAATGATTAAGCCGCCTCCTTCACTAGCTGACTTTGCAACAATTTCTAAAGGAGAATATGAATTTCATCAACACTGCCAATTCTGTCATGGAGCGGGAGCGGGAGGTGGTGGTGTTATCCCAGATCTACAAATGATGACCGAAGAAACACATAAAACTTTCTTAGGAATAGTACTGGGTGGGGCTCATAAAAATAAAGGAATGATTTCTTTTAAAGACATGTTAACTGAGGATCAAGCTTTAGCTATTCACGAATACTTAATTTCTCAAGCAAATGCTACTTACTTGATGCAAAAAGGGCAGGACTAATCATAATAAAACTAATATGGAAAACTGATAAAAAATAAAAATGACAGAAAAAAAGAATAATAACTTTGAAACTGCTTTAGATGAACTTGAAGATATTGTAGATCAACTAGAATCGGGAGATTTAAGTCTAGAAGAGTCTTTGAAGTCCTTTGAAAAAGGAATTAAATTAACCAGACAATGCCAAAAACAATTATCTGAAGCGGAACTTAAAGTGCAAAAGCTTATTGAAGAGAATGGAGAAATTAAAACCATACCAATAAATGGAAAAACATGACTTTCAGAGCACTATAAAAAAATATCAAAATAGAATAGATAACAATCTATCAAAACTCCTCAATAAGGATACTCAATCTACATTAGCTGAGGCAATGAGATATTCTGTCATAAATGGAGGTAAAAGGTTAAGGCCTATTTTGGTATACTTAGCAGCCGAATTAACATCGTTGAAAGTTAATGAACAGAGCAAAGACGATCTTGCTTCGGCAGTCGAGCTTATGCACTGCTATTCCCTAATCCATGATGATCTTCCTGCGATGGATAATGACGATCTAAGAAGAGGAATGCCAACTTCACATATAGCTTTTGATGAAGCAACTGCAATTTTAGCAGGTGATGCTCTTCAACCGTTAGCCTATGAGATTATTCTTAATAGTCCGTTTATTGAAAATGAAAATAAAATATATATATTAAAAAAGCTAAGCAAAGCATGCGGTTTTAGAGGTATGGTTGAGGGTCAAATGTTAGATATCTTGTCTAATTCTAGACATCCTACAATTAAAGATCTGGACCTAATGCATAATCTTAAAACAGGAGAATTAATTAAAACTTCTTTAGTAATTGGAGGAAAATTAGCTAAATATAATGAAGAAGAGCTTAAAAACATAGAAAAATTTGGAGCAAAAATTGGTTTAGCTTTTCAAATAACGGATGACATTATAGATATAGAATCTCCCTCTGAGATAAGTGGTAAAAATCAAGGTTCAGATATTCTAGGAGATAAAATTACTTACCCTTCTTTAATAGGTGTAAAAAAAGCAAAAAAAAGAGCAAAAAAACTTGTGCAAGAAGCTATTGAATATTTATCTATCTTTACAGAAGATACTTCTCATCTAAAAGAATTGGGTTACTTTATAATTGAAAGAGAAGCATGAAAATATTTGAGAAAATTCCCCAAGAAATACCTAAAAGTAGATTATTGCAAGATATAAATCTACCAGAGGACTTAAGACATCTTGAAAAAAAAGATCTTCCAGAATTAGCCGATGAATTAAGAGAATTTCTTTTATATACAACTGGCAAAAGTGGAGGACATTTTGGAGCAGGTCTAGGAGTTATAGAACTGACAATTGGACTTCATTATGTATTTGAAACACCTAAAGATAAATTAGTATGGGACGTTGGTCATCAAACTTACCCTCATAAGATACTCACCGGAAGAAAAGATTCAATGGAATCTATAAGAAAAATGAATGGACTTGCTCCATTTCCTAATCGTTCAGAGAGTGAATTTGATAGCTTTGGAGTTGGCCATTCTAGTACTTCAATTAGTTCTGCTCTAGGCATGATCACTGCGTCAAACCTCAAGAAGGATGAAAAGAAAGTTGTGGCAATAATAGGTGATGGTTCTATGACAGCAGGAATGGCATATGAGGCTTTATGTCATGCAGGAGCTTTGAATAAAGATATTTTAGTTATTTTGAATGATAACCAAATGTCTATTTCTGAAAGTGTGGGAGGACTTTCAAAATACCTTTCTAGGATCTGGGCAAGCAAATTTTACAACCAGCTCAGAGAGGGTGGAAAAACAGTTTTAAGATTTATTCCTTCAGCAAAAAGATTTATAAAAAAAGCTGAATTACATACTAAGGGTATGGTGTCTCCTGGAACACTCTTTGAAGAGCTTGGCTTTGAATACATAGGACCAATTGATGGACATAACATAAGTGAACTTGTAAAAATACTTGGAGATATTAGAAAGTTAAAAGGTCCTATTTTTCTCCATACTGTAACAACCAAAGGTAAAGGGTTTAAAGCTGCGGAAGAAGACCCTATCGGATACCATGCAATAGAAAAAATTAAACCTTTATCTGAGAATATAAATTCAAACAAGCCAAGGAACCCAAAATATTCAGAAGTCTTTGGTGAGTGGCTTTGTAAAACAGCTGAAAAAGAACCTAAATTAATTGCAATTACTCCAGCGATGAGGGAAGGATCTGGAATGGTTGATTTTGAAAAAAGATTTAGTGATAGGTTTTTTGATACAGCAATAGCTGAGCAGCACTGCGTTACGCTAGCAGCCGGGATGGCTTGTGAGAACATGAAACCAGTTGTTGGAATCTACAGTACTTTTCTACAAAGAGCCTATGACCAGCTAATACATGATGTAGCTATCCAGAATCTTGATGTTACCTTCGCCATAGATAGAGCTGGCCTTGTGGGTGCTGATGGTCCAACACATGTAGGTGCTTTCGATCTTACTTATCTGAGGTGCATTCCTAATATAATTATTATGACGCCCTCTAATGAAGAAGAAACCTGGAGAATGCTAAATACAGGTTTTCATTTTCAGGGTCCTGCAGCAATACGATACCCCAGAGGATCTGGACCAGGATCAACTATAAATAGGGACTCTAGCATCCTAGAAATAGGCAAAGCAAATGTCATTAGGCGTTCAAAAAACTCTACTTTTTCAATTTTCTCCTTTGGTTCTTGTATTACTCAAGCTCAATCAATAGGAGAAACTTTTGATGCAACGGTAGTGGATATGAGATTTGTAAAACCATTAGATGAAGAATTAATAATCAATGTAAGTAAAAAAAGTAAATTAATTTTAACAATAGAAGAAAATGTAATAGCTGGTGGTGCAGGTTCTGCTGTGGCAGAACTCCTCAACTTAAAGAATATTAATACTCCAATAATGCATGCAGGCTTACCAGATGAATTTATTGACCATGGTGATGTAGATCAACAAAAAATTAAATACGGATTAAACACAGAAACAATAACAAAAAACCTAAAGGAAAGATTAGAATTAATTTAATCTTCTTTACTACCAAGATGACCCATCTTGTCTTTCTTATCCTTTAAATAATCTTTATTATGCACTGTTGGTTCTGAATAAGCAGATATTCTTTGCTCTACTTCTATTCCATTGCTGGCTAACCCATTAATTTTATCTGGATTATTAGTCATTAAATCCACCTTTGTTATATCTAAAGATTTCAGAATTTCAGCACAAACAGAATAATCTCTTTCATCAGCAGCAAAACCTAATTCTACATTTGCCTCTATGGTATTTAATCCTTCATCTTGGAGTTGATAAGCTTTTATTTTATTTGCTAAGCCTATGCCTCGACCTTCTTGGGCCATATATATTACTAACCCCTTACCCATATCAACTATCTTCTTTAAAGAAGATTTAAGTTGATCGCCACAATCACATCTTAGGCTGAATAAGGCATCACCTGTTAAGCATTGAGAATGTATTCTTAATAAACATTTTTTGTCATCATTCAAATTACCTAAACATATAGCTAAATGTTCTTCTTTTGATTCTTCTTCTACAAAAGCATGTAAGGTGAATTCAGCCCACTCAGTTGGTAATTTAGCTTGTGCAACTTTATTTACTTTCAATTTACTTCCAATAATTATGAAGAAAGAATTGTACTTCTTTTATTAAATTTACTCTAAGAGATTAACAAAAAAATTAATAAAGATGCTGGAATGGTTATAAGTCCTGCCAATACATCATCTAACATAACTCCCTTCGAACCTTCTTTTTGATCAAAAAAGATTATGGGCCAAGGTTTGAATATATCCAGAAATCTGAATATAAGAAATGACAAGAATAGGTATAAAAAATCATTTTTAATAAAGAATAATGGAATACAAGCAATCCATATTCCTACAAATTCATCCCAAACAAAATAACTAGGATCCTTCTCTTTGCCAACCACTTTATCATGGGCAAAGATTCCTAAAACGTAAGATCCAAATACAAAAATTAAAAAAAAGATAAAATCTATAGGTTCTAAGATAAAAGGGTTAATTAAGAAATAATAAATGCAGACTGCTAAAAAACTGCCTGTAGTTCCTGGAGCAACAGGGGATAATCCAGAACCAAACCCTAAAGCGATCCAAGTCAGCGGATTATAGTAATCAAAAGATTTATACTTCATCAAAAATGGCTGTAGCCTTTCGTGAATTTTATGATTTCATGCTTATTATTTTCTACTATAAAATCTAATTCTTTAGTCACACTTCCTATCTCTGTAATCTTTTTATCTAGTATATAATCTCTTAATCTATCTTTTTTATCTAAAGGAATAGTAAAGCAAATTTCATAATCATCACCTTCTGAAATGAATCTTTTTTTATCATTAGGTGAAATATTTAAAGAAAAGGGAATTAAATCTATATTAATCTTTGCTCCAACCTGACTTGCGTTACAAATATGTTGTAAGTCCTGAACCAAACCATCAGATATATCAACTGCAGATGAGGCTGTATCTAACAATAGATGCAGTAAATCAAATCTCGGCTCTGGTCTTATATATCTGGTAGCAACCTTTCTGGACGGTATAGATTTTCTCAGTTCTTTTAAACCTAATTTACTATTTCCAATATTTCCTGATACAAAAATTAAATCACTTTTTTTTGCACCTGAACGTCTTATCATTTTTCCATTTTGAACAATTCCTCCCACTTGGACAGTTATTACTAAAGGACCTTTAGTGGTATCTCCACCTATTAATGGAATCTTAAATTGTTGAGCGATTTCTTCTAAACCAAGAGAAAAATTTCTTAGCCAAATAGAGTCATTCTTCTGCATAGTCAAGGAAACCATAAACCAGTTAGGTTCAGCTCCACATGCAGCTAAATCACTTAAGGCCACAGCAACAGATCTATAAGCAATTTCTTGAGGAGATAGTTCTTTTATGAAGTGAACTCCTTCAATTGAAGTGTCTGTTGATAGAATAACTTCATATCCTTTAGGTGGTTTATATGCTGCTGCATCATCGCCAATACCTATAGATATATTTTTCTCCAGTAAAAATTCTGAACCAATATTAGAGAAATACTCCTTTATTAATTGATGCTCATTTAGGCTTTTGCCTTTAAGCAAGATTCATTACTCAGGATAAGCTTCAAACAGCCCGGAAGCGCCCATGCCACCCCCTACACACATAGTTACTATTCCGTATTTTTTTCCTGTTCTTCTTAATTCTCTAGTTAAGTGACCAACTTGACGAGAACCAGTCATGCCAAAAGGATGTCCTATAGCAATAGAGCCTCCATTTACATTGAGCTTATCTGAAGGAATTCCTAATTTGTCTCTTATATGAACAACTTGAGATGCAAAAGCTTCATTTAATTCCCAAAGATCTATATCTTCTATTGATAAATTAGCTGATTCTAATAATTTAGGTATAGAAAAAACAGGTCCTATTCCCATTTCTTCGGGCTGACATCCAACTGTTGTAAAACCTCTAAAATAAGCTAAAGGTTTAATACCCAACTCTTTAGCTTTATCTTCACTCATTATCATTGTGACAGAAGCTCCATCAGATAATTGAGATGAGTTTCCAGCAGTAACTGAACCTCCTTCTGGATCAAAAACAGGGTTTAGACTAGCTAGGCCTTCTAAAGTTGTTTCTGGTCTATTACAAGCATCCTTATCTACTAAAGTATCTACTTCTTTTTCTGCTCCAGTTTCTTTATTCTTAAGTAACATCTTTGTTTTCATTGGAATAATTTCATCATCAAAGAGGCCTTCATCTTGAGCTCTTGCAGTCCTTTCTTGACTAGAAAGTGCATACTCATCTTGAGCTTCCCTTGAAACCTCATATCTTTTTGCTACTAACTCAGCTGTAGTTCCCATGGCATGGTATATACCAGGAGTTTCCTCTACAATTTTATCATTTACATACATATGCATATTAGTATTACCTTGAATTGTACTAATAGATTCAACACCACCTGCTATCATGCAATCTGCAAATCCACTCTGTATCTGAGTAGCTGCCATAGCAATTGTTTGCAAGCCTGAAGAGCAATACCTATTTACAGTCACTCCTCCTGTTTCTATTGGCAGATTAGAAAGAACTGCTACATTTCTAGCTACATTATGACCTTGAGGCCCTTCAGGATTTCCACAGCCTAAAATTATATCCTCCACGAAACTAGGATCTATTTCAGGATTCCTTTCCATTAAAACATTAACAATATGAGCTGTCATATCATCAGCTCTAGTTACATTGAAACCACCTCTAAAAGACTTTGCTAAGCCTGTCCTTACACTGTCTACAATTACTGCATTTGCCATTTCTTGACTCCTTATTTTGACCTTATTTTATTGGAAAAGTGATGTTAGGACACGATTGATTTTTAATCAAGTAAAACTATTTTTTAAGCGAATCTTTAAACCAATCTGGAAAGATGTCTATTTCATATTTTTTAGCCAATCTTGCTATTATAGGTATAGTTATAGGTGAAAAAGGAAGAATCACTAAAAAACCAAACCCTAATTCTCTCAAGACGTTTCTTAGAAGATAGTTTGTCTTTTTTAAATCTTCTTCTGATGATTCACCTCGAATATATTTATAATAACCTGAAATTACTTCCCTTGTTTGATCACTTTCATGTAAAAGTGCTTTTTGAACAACGCCGAGAAACTTAATTACTAACTTCTTCATTACCAAATATATTATATAAAAAAAAACCCACCTTAGAGGCGGGTTTTTTTAATAAACCTCTATATCAAAAGTTTCTAGTAAAAGTAACTCCATATATTCTAGGTTCAGTTAGATAGTAATTGGTGTACAGACCTGATGTATCAGATGTCGTGTAATGACCAGTTACAATTTCTTTATCCTTAAGATTTCTAACCCAAGCTCTTGCTCTCCATTTACCCTCTGGGTCATCTAGAGACAAAGAGAAGTTTACTTGAGCCCATGCAGGTATTTCATCACCTATGTCATTAAATTCTCTTGCATAACTCTTGCTTTGTTCATAGTAATCTACCCTAGCTGTTACATCAAAAGCATCCATGTTCCAAGTATGCTGAACACCTACTTTTATTGTTTGACCAGGAGAGTTAGGTAATTCATTACCTTTGATGTTTACTAAGAATCCATCACTCGTAGGCACTCCAAATGCAGTAAGAGCATTTCTAGAATAAAACGCCGGCAATCCATCAGGATAAGCCGAAGCAGGAGTCTCAATAACGGCACCTACGGCTCTCGCTATTGGAAGTGCTGCTAAAGCACCTGGTGCATACGCTACATAATTAATTCCAGTGCTTGAACCTGGATCTATATTCTTCATTACTCTCCAGTCAGGAGTATTTTGAAGTCTATTTTTAGGATCTAGTAGTAAATTATCTGCTGCTTCTGTATTTAACCAAGACATTGCTACATCAATAACGGTATTTGGCATACCATCTGGAATGTAAAGCATTTCTAACTCAGCTCCTTCAATCTCAGCATCCACATTTACATTTACAGAAGAATTATTGATAATCTTATAAATCTGTAATCCCTTGTAGTCATATTGGAAGATAGAACCATTTAATGTCATTCTTCCATCTAATCTTGTAGATTTAAAACCTAGTTCAACCGCATCCACTTCTTCACTATCAAAAATTCGAGGTGTGTCTGCGGGAAAAGCGTCACTTATAGAAGGATTAAATCCTCCAGGCTTGTGTCCTTTTGAAGCTGTTACGTAAACCATTAAATCATCAGTTGCTTGATAATCTAAACCAACTCGACCAGTAGTCGCGGAAAATTCTGCATGAGATGGACTTCCTGTCAAAGTTCTTGTTTCATTATAACCAGGAGTTGGAGGCACATCTAAAGGACTGGCAGCTCCATAATAACCTAGTAAAGCTAATTGAGCAGGTGTCGGAGGAGCTCCGAACAACATTGAAGTTAAAGAAGATCTGACACAAGTACCTGGTGCAATAAATGCACAGTCAGCCAAAGCCACTCTTCCTTTAGTATCTTTCTCATCTTCATTCCTTCTGGCACCAACTGTCAATCTAAGTTTGTCAGTTATGTCAAAATAAGCCTCTCCAAAAAAAGATGTTGTTTCGGATTCAGATAATGTATCTGAATGATAATATCCTGGGAAAAGTGGAGGAACACCTGTTGGGTGTATTCCACCGCCAGCAATAGTTGGAAGTCCATACAAAGTAATGAAGTCTAATGAATTAGCCATTACATAATAACCGCCTAGACTTTCATTATCTCCGTAGTTTGCTCCAAGAGTAAAATTAAAGTTCCCATCAAAATCAGATGCGATTTTTATCTCTGCATAGTTAGTATCACTATAATCTGTATAAGCTCGATCGTAAGAGAAAACACGATTATAAGCGCCATATACATTGCCGCCAATAACACCAGCTGTTAAAGCATTTTCTGTAGCAATATTTCCATCGGCAGTTGAAACCGGAACAAAACAATTAACTGCTGCACAAGGCGTTGGTAAACCAGTCAGAGCATTGACTGTCTGTATATTTGGCCCTACATCCATATTATAATCTTGTTGGGAATCAAAACTACCTTCAGCCGTAGCTAAATTTACAGTAATCCTATAATTTTCAAGATCATGATTAATGCTTAAGAAAGTTGATTCACCTTCTTGATCAAAAGTAGGCTCAAAATCAGTATGAATGTCTCGAAGACTTGTCATTTTAGGTCTTGGATACTGAAACTGACCCAATGCCTCTAAAGCAGCTGTGTTCGCTCCCAAAATAGCTCCACCACCAAATGCTAGGTACAACGTACCGGTTGTAGAACTTGGGTTTACCCCATCTCTACCAAATTTATTTGGTTGACAGCCATAAGTGGGTAGAGGATTTTGTAAACACACTTGGTTGGTAATTCTAGCTCTGTCACTATCTTCCTCTCCATCTGAATGCATAAAGTCAATAGTGGTATCCTCTCCTTCCCATCTTAAGCTAAGTCTAATGGCGTTTTGATTCCTACCATCAATGTCTCCATCGGACTCTACAAAAAGATTTCGTGTGTAACCGTCTCTGCTTAAATCACTTCCTGCTACACGCAATGCCATACTATCTCCTAATGGAACATTCAAAGCAAACTCAGTTCTCTGATGATTATAATTTCCTGTTTCAAGAGTAGCATATCCGCCTAACTCTCCCATTTCAGGTTTTCTGGTTATGAAATTAACCACACCACCCGTTGCATTTTTACCAAAAAGAGTTCCCTGAGGTCCACGAAGAACCTCAACTCTTTCCATATCAAAGAATTCTCCCGTGTTCAAATTTCCAGCAATTGGAATATCGTTAGTGTGCACTGAAACACCTGCTTCACCAGACCCTGCTGTTACTAATCTTCCAATACCACGTATTGAAAAAGAGGAAGAACCAAAATTTGTTGGTGTAAAGCTTACGTTTGGAACATTAAGTTGTAAATCAGTTGCACCAATAATTTGTTTGGCTTCTAGGCCTTCTTCATTAAAAGCTGAAATAGCAATTGGCACATCTTGAAGACTTTCTTCAGTCCTTCTCGCTGTTACTATTACTTCTTCAATTCCTGACTTTGCTTCGCTATCTTCTTCAGCAGCTATGATTGATGCTGAACCTATTATACCTGCTAAAAAGGTAACTAGGAGCGTAAATCTTTTAAATAATTCCATAAAATCTCCCCAAAAATCTAATATCAAAGATGTCCTTTTCATTAATAAAAGTTAATAAAAAAAGTAAAAAACTGCCCATGAAAATCCTTTTTCATGGAATAACACTCTTTTTATACCATATAAATGCCTAAAAACTAGTACTTTTTTACTATTAAAGTAGTTTTAAATACATTACATATTGCCATGAATGAACTAAAATTGAAGGAATTCATTTAATATTTATTGATGAAAAAAAAAGAAAGGACTTTTTTTATAGAAAAAAAGCTTGATAAATTATATCCTAAACCTGAGGTACCTCTTGATCATAAGGATGGATATACCCTCCTAGTAGCAGTCCTTTTGTCTGCTCAATGTACGGACAAAAGAGTCAACTTAGTAACCCCATTTTTATTTTCTTTAGCAGATAATCCTTACGATATGATGATTCAGGAAACTGAAAAGATCAGAGAAATAATCAAACCTTGCGGTCTATCACCTAAGAAATCCAGAGCTATAAGCAAGCTTTCTGAAATTCTTGTAAAAAAATACAATGGAGAAGTTCCAGAATCATTTATAGATCTTGAATCTCTTCCTGGAGTTGGTCATAAAACTGCTAGTGTAGTAATGAGTCAATGGTTTAATCATCCTGCATTTCCAGTTGATACTCATATCCATAGATTGGCTCAAAGATGGCGATTGACTAACGGAAAAAATGTCCAGCAAACAGAAAAAGATTTGAAAAGACTTTTCAATAAGAACAAATGGAATATTTTACATATCCAAATGATTCTTTTTGGCAGAGAACACTGTTCTGCTAGAGGATGTAATGGAACTATTTGTATAATTTGTAGCACCTGTAACAGTAATTTAAAAACTAAAATTAAAACAAAAAAACCATAAAGATTAATCTGTTTTCTTAGACTTGCTCTTGTATAATCTCAAACAGAATAGTTCGCCCAATTAATATTGAAATCTAGAAAATACTAAATGATGTCAAAAAATAATATCTCAATTATTGAAGAGTTTGATTCTGAATTATGGAACGCAATGACCTTAGAAGAAAGGCGACAGGAAGAACATATCGAATTAATAGCATCTGAAAATTATGCTTCAAAAAAGATTCTAGCTGCACAAGGTTCTGTTTTAACAAATAAATATGCCGAGGGTTATCCTGGAAAGAGATATTACGGAGGGTGTGAAAATGTAGACATTGCAGAAAGTCTTGCTATTGAGAGAGCTAAAGAGCTATTTAAAGCGAGTTTTGCAAATGTCCAACCTCATTCAGGAGCGAGTGCTAATGCAGCTGCTTTTTTAGCATTATGTGAACCTGGAGATACAATATTAGGAATGAGCTTAGATCATGGTGGTCATTTAACTCATGGAGCAAAAGCTAATTTCTCAGGAAAAAACTTTAATGCTGTTCAGTATGGTCTTCATCCTGAAACAGGAATCCTTGATTATGATCAAGTGAGCAATCTAGCTAACGAACATAATCCCAAACTAATAATAGCAGGATTCTCAGCTTATTCAGGAATAGTAGATTGGAGTAAATTTAGAGAAATAGCTGACTCAATTGGGGCATACCTATTAGTTGATATGGCTCATGTTTCTGGTCTAGTTGCTGCAGGGTTGTATCCCAGCCCTATTCCATATGCAGATGTGGTGACTACAACTACTCATAAAACTCTTAGAGGTCCAAGAAGCGGTTTAATCTTAGCCAAAGAAAATGAAACTCTTCATAAAAAACTTAATTCTGCCGTATTTCCTGGTTCTCAAGGAGGTCCTCTAATGCATGTAATTGCAGCAAAAGCAATTTGCTTCAAAGAGGCTCTTGAACCAGAATTTAAAATTTACCAAAACCAAGTAATGTTAAATGCAAAGAAAATGTGTGAAACATTTATTAGCAATGATATTGATATTGTCTCTGGCGGAACTGAAAATCATATGTTCTTAGTTGACCTAATAAAAAATAAAGTTACAGGCAAGGATGCTGATGCGGCATTAGGAAGAGCTTTCATTACTGTAAATAAGAATGCCGTTCCAAATGATCCTCAATCTCCATTTGTAACCAGCGGCTTAAGACTTGGCACTCCTGCTTGTACAACTAGGGGCTTCAAAGAAGAAGAAGTAGTTTTAGTTGCAAATTGGATTTGCGACATATTACATGATATTGGGAGTTCACAAAAGATTGATGAAGTGAAAAGAAATGTTCTTGAACTATGTAAATCTTTCCCCGTCTATGTATAAAATATTCCGATCATGAATTGCCCTTATTGCACTGTCACAGATACCAGGGTTGTAGACTCAAGATTGATAGCTGATGGTCTGCAGATTAGAAGACGAAGAGAATGTGGAAAGTGTGGTGAAAGATTTACTACTTTTGAGAGTGCAGAACTCTTGATGCCGAGAGTTATTAAACAAAAAAATAATACCAGAGAACCTTTTGATGAAAATAAACTTCGTGAAGGCCTATATCGTTCCTTAGAAAAAAGACCTGTCAGCGAAGAGCAGATAGAATCATTAATTGAAGATATAAAAAAGGACATCAGAGGATCAGGTGAAAGAGAAGTGGCTTCTAGATTTATCGGTGAAATGGTAATGAAAAACTTAAGAAAAATAGATGAAGTTGCCTTCATACGATTTGCATCTGTTTATAGAAGATTTGAAGACATAACTGAATTTAGCGAAGAAGTTGAAAGACTTGCAAAAGACTAAATGATGGATAAATCTGGATGCATGGAACGTGCACTCTATATGGCAGAAAAAGGAAGGTATTTAGCTAGCCCAAATCCAATGGTTGGTTGTGTCATTACTAAAAATAATAAAATAATTGGAGAAGGGTGGCATCAAAGATATGGTGAAAATCATGCAGAAATTAACGCAATAGATGATGTTAGAATAAAATTTGGTGATGAATATCTGAACCTTCTTAAGAACAGCACATTTTATACAACATTGGAACCATGCAGCAAAAAAGGAAAAACCGGTTCCTGTGCAGAAACTTTAGTGAAACTGGAAGTGGCAAAGATCATTATTGGGTCGAGAGACCCTAGTCAAGAAGGTATAGAATTTCTCAATGATAATGGCATAACAACAGAAGATATAACATTAGAGCTGCAAAATGCAGCTTACAAACTTAATAGAGGTTTTTTCTCAAGGGTTACAAAAGGAAGACCTTTTATAAAATGTAAAATTGGAATGTCTGTGGATGGAGGAATCTGTTTAGAGACTGGAGAGAGTAAATGGATAACTTCAGAAGATTCAAGGCAAGATGTCCATAAACTAAGAGCTGAATCTGATGTAATATTTACTGGAAGTGGAACTGTAAAGGTAGATGATCCATTATTGACAGTTAGGGGAGTAAGCGAGGAATTTAACCCACCTCTTAGGTGCATAGCAGATAGAGGAAAAACATTACAAGGACGGGAGAAATTATTAAATGATGGCTTAGAAACCTTAATATTTACAAATGGCCTTACTAAAAATATAACTTCTAAAGCTGAATATAAAGAAGCTCCTTTAAAAGAAGGTTTTTTAGATTTACAAGAAATTATGAACTCATTAGGCGAGATTAACAAAAATATGGTTTTAGTTGAAGCTGGGCCTAAAATTATAAATAGTCTAGTTCAAGAAAAACTTATAGATGAATTTATCTTTTACTCAGCGCCTAAGGTTTTGGGTAATAAAAAAATTAGTTTCTTAGATAATATCCTTAATAACTCAAAACTAGGTAAAATTAACTTGTTGATAGATGACATTAAATCAATAGGTCAAGATTTAAAGATTACTGCAACACCGATTTACAACTAAGAAGACAATATGAAACTAAATTCTACAGAAGAACTTATCAAGGACTTTGCTTCTGGAAAAATGGTTATCTTGATGGATGATGAAGACAGAGAAAATGAAGGAGATATTGTCGTAGCTGCAGAAAAAATTTCACCTGAAATAGTTAATTTCATGGCAACTCATGCTAGAGGTCTTATCTGCCTAGCTCTAACAGAAGAAAGATGTAAACTTCTAGAACTAGATTCGATGGTTTTAGAAAATGAAAGTCAACATGGTACTGCATTTACAACATCTATTGAAGCAGCACAAGGAGTGACTACAGGTATATCTGCAGCAGATAGAGCTACAACAATTAGAGCTGCAGTAAATCCAAATGCCACGGCTCAAGATATAGTTCAACCAGGTCATATATTTCCCATAAAAGCTTCTCCTGGTGGAGTTCTATCTAGAGCCGGTCATACTGAGGCTGGGCCAGATTTAGCTAAACTAGCTGGTCTTGATCCTGCAGCTGTAATAGTAGAAATTATGAATGAAGATGGAAGTATGGCCAGAAGAGCGGATTTAGAGAAATTTGCTATTAAACATAACTTAAAATTGGGAACTATTGCCGATTTAATTCACTATAGGAATACACATGAAAAAAGTGTGATCCAATCTGAAACTACTGAAGTTGAGACTGACTTTGGAAGATTTCGTCTTTTTATATATAAAGATATTATTTTTGATAAAACCCATCTCGCTCTAACTCTAGGAGAGATTAAACCTGAAGATGAAGTTCTTGTACGAATTCAACAAACTAATACTTTGCATGACATTATGAATATTAATGGATTTGGAAATAGGTGGTCTTTCACTAAAGCAATGGAAAAAATTCAAAGAGAAGGCAAAGGGGCTCTTATTTTACTTAGCAATCAGGAGTCTCAATCTGAAATAATCAACAACACATTATTTCTTAAAGGTAAAAAGAGAAATAATTCTATGGAAGCTCCAGACTCAAGAAATATAGGTTTAGGAGCTCAAATATTAAGAGATATAGGCATACAAAAAATTAAGCTTTTAGGGGCAAAAGTAAAATATCCATTAACGGGTTTTGATCTTGAAATAACACAATTTATTAACTTCAAAAAATGATCACAGGTAAAGAAATATTTATACCTTCTCAGCATTCTAAAAAGGGGAAATATGCTATCGTTTCTACCTCCTGGAATTCTGAAATAGTGGAAGAAATGCTAGAAAGAGCAATAAAATTTTTAGTTGATAATGGTGTAAAACCTAAAAATATTTCTCAAGTTAAAGTTCCGGGAGTCTTTGAACTACCGGTAATGGCTAACAAACTAGCTTCTAAGAAGATAGATGCAGTTATAACTTTGGGATGCGTTATCAAAGGTGATACTCCTCATTTTGATTTTATAAGTTCAAGCTGTGCTCATGGACTTATGCAGGTTTCTTTAAATAAAGAATTACCAGTTATTTTTGGCGTACTAACTACCAACAACATTAAACAAGCAAAAGACAGAGCTCATTGGAAAAAAGGTAATAAAGGAGCTGAAGCTGCAGAAACAGCTATGGAAATGGTTGAAAAATTCAAAAGTTCTTAAGCATGAAAGAATCACCAATGCGTTCAAGGGATAAAGCGTTGCAAAGCCTTTATGAAATGGAAATAAATATAGATAAACATTTAATCAAGACTTTAAAATCAAGAGAAGATATAGGAAGTTTTTGTCATGACTTAATTATTGGGGTCATTGATAATATTAAAGAGTTAGATACTAAACTTGCTCCTCATCTAGATAGATCTATCGCATCATTAGATTTTATAGAAAAAAATGTACTACGAATTGCTACCTATGAGTTAGTCTTTAATAAGAATTTGGATCACCCCATAGTAATCAATGAAGCAATAAGGCTTTCAAAGAAATATGGAGCAAAAGATAGTTATAAATATATTAATGCCATTTTGGATAAAATGACTAAGGTTGATAATTTAAAGAGTCATAACTAACAAAAATTGGAGAAGACCAGGCTCGTTCTTCAACTTCACCTAAACAATCTCCTTTTTTTAAACCCCTATAATCTCCGTAACAAATATCCACCTTAATGCAATTTCCTTCTTGGTCCTTTTGACAATTTAATCCCTGAGCATTTATTGCCTGAGAAGGTTCTTGTATAGCTCTAGCATAATAAATAACTTCTCTAGTTCCATCTTCAAACTGAAGATCTTGAAACTCAACTGAACAACCCTCACCAAGATCTTCACAAGGAATTATCTTCCATGGATCCTGAATTAGACTTTCTAAAGGCTCATCTTTATAGATTTGAGGACGTATTCTTACAATCTCTATTCTAGAGATCAATTTTCTTTCATCAGATGGGTTATAACACTCCCCCTTGCAAAGTTCTTGTATTCTTTCAGAAACACCTGGATTAATTAACTCATTTTCCTGGCACCCAGAATTTTGCTTAAAAGCTCCAATTGCTTTAACCCTAAAAGAAGGATTGAACTTTGTTTTTAATTCACTACCCATAGGTGAGATTTGTCCTTTTGGAGAAATTTGATCAAACCAAAGTAATATTCTGTCCCCCGACGTAGCATACACCTCTCTTTTATGAAGAGCTTCCCAAATAAAATCTCTATTTTTTCGTTCTGAATGTACTGCTACTAAACCGCCACTTATAAAAAAAGATGATCCTCTATCTACTTCTCTAGGATAAGAGCCTGAAGCTAAAATAGAGTTCGCATCAACTTTGACGGATTTTGGAGTTAAGAAAGAAGTATTTGATTCAAGGACTGAAGATTTAGATTCAACAAAAATTTTTGTCTCTTTACTTTCAAAACCCCTTGAATCTGTATTCCCTAGTCTTGATATTTCTTTATAGCCACTTCCTGCTTTTGCCTGATGATTATCGCTAGATCCAATAAAACCAAATCTAAATCTAAAAGGTACATCTCCTGAAAAATCTGTTAAAGCAAGAGCATTTTGGACTGAAAGACCTGGTCTATAATTAAAAGCCGGCAAAAAACAATCTTTGCATTGCCCAGAGTCTAACCATTCTTCAGGTAGCTGACTTGGGATAGAAAGATGGCCCAAAGGGTTTGATGAGACATAATTTTTGATCGCTTCTATCCTTCTCAATTCGCATTCTTCTTCACTTCCTGCAGAAAAAAGGCATCTTTTCTTTATTATTTCTCCTGCCTGAAAGCAACTTGGTAAATAACCTGATACAGGTGAAGGGCAACTTAAAGAATAATCTTCTTCAACAACTAAGGACCTCCAAGATCTATATTCTTCTGAATTTCCATGACCGGAATATACTTCTATAAGCCTTTGTAAATTATTATTATTCTGTTCAGTAGAAAGTTGATGCTCCCAAGATGCCAGAGGAGGAGCTGTATTTCCCCATGCCGTACCATGAGGAATAACCAATATATCGCTATCCCATTCTTCCAATTTCCTAAAAAGATCACCAGGATTTAAAGCAATCTCTAAACAGTCTGAAGGTAATTGTTTGACATTTTTTTCTTTGTTGCAATTTCTTCTTGCCTCCAATTCTAATTGTTTATATCTAAGATCAAAAATTAGATCTCTATTCTGGAAATCTTCTAGTAATAAGCTAGCTTGTAAGATAAATCTAGAAGAAGAAATAGCAGAATTTTCAGCTAAATTAGCTGCAATAGGCCTTAATGGTATTTCTTGTAAATCAATAGATTTAAGGATTATATTTTTATGACCAAAATGTTTCTTAGGATCTGTGCTTCTTTGAGTCCATTCCCAACCAAGAAAAGCTACAACATCAGACTCTTTTTCTAAGTTTTCATCACTGGAAATTGCATTACATTGCTGGATAGCCCCAATAGTCTTTTTCCATTCTCTAGGAGTTAACCAAGCAGCATGGTCATTTATTGACCAAAAATCTATATTCGAACAAAATCTTGCATAATCGCATGCATCCCCTATAGGATGAATGCCCTCGCCCTGAAGTAAAGGAAAGTTCAATAAATACGCATCTAAAGAATAGCTAGAATGCACGTGAAGATCACCAAAAAATATTTGTTTTCTTTCTAAGCCATCATTCAAAATCTCAGATGATGGGATTTTTAGATTTGTTATTTCTCCTGAGTTTAAGGGAAGACCAAACCAATTAAAATATAAGGCAATTATGAAAAATAAAGGAATACTAAGAAAGAACCCTAGAAGAGCTAGGAACGAACTTAGAATTTTTTGATACAAAGAATCTTAGGTTTCTTTGATTAATTTCTTATCTACAATTAGATCGGCATAATACCTTAAAGATTCAGCGACAACATAATAAGAACTTCTTTTTGGGTTTTTCTTTAATAACTTTACTTTAAATATTTTTCCTTCCCTAAGAGACTCACTAAGCTCAAATTTATCGCTTCTCTTTAATTTGTAGATATCTCTTGCATCTACACTTAAATCTCTAAGATCAAATACACTGCTTGATCCAAAACGTTTAACTCTTTCTGATTGAATTGCGTCGATTTTATAATGATAAAGTACTAGAATTGAATTTGAAGAAGGCGACAGGATATCCCCAGTCTTAAACAAAACTTTTTGATCTTCAGCTAGGAAAGTAGCACTAATTATTAATAAATAAATAGATAGTAATATTCTCATAATTAAATTTTTTATTAAATTAAGGATTCTCTAACAATTGTATCTTCTCTTTTGGGCCCAGTCGATATCATAACTACAGGAGCCCCGCATATTTCTTCTATTGCCGATATATAATCTCTAGCGTTTTTATTGAGATCTTCGAATTTATTTAATCCAGAAGTTGGTTCTTCCCAACCTTCAAAATCAGAATATATTGGCTCCACATCTTCAAGAGCCATCAACTCTAAAACATCTTCTAAAGGTAAATTACTTTTATAATCTGTGCATACCTTTATTTTATCTAATCCATCCAGAACATCTATCTTTGTTAAGCATATTCCATTAATGCCATTTAGATATACTACATGTTTTAATAAAACAGCATCTAGCCAACCACATCTCCTTTTTCTGCCTGTTGTAGCACCAACTTCACCACCTTTCTTAGCTAAAAAATCTCCGATAGAATCTGTAAGCTCTGTAGGAAAAGGACCTTCACCTACCCTAGTTGTGTAAGCTTTTGCAATTCCAAGTGAGTAATCAATACTAGAAGGATTAATACCTACTCCTGAAGAAATACCTCCAATTAGATTACTTGAGGTAACAAAAGGATAAGTACCAAGACTTACATCCAATAATGCTCCTTGAGCTCCCTCAAACAAAACAGACTTTTTATCTTCGATAAGTTTTTTTATCTCAGTAACCACATTGCCAATTAGGGGTTTTAATTTTTCTCCCTGAATTAGATTCTTTTCATATAATAAATTAAAATCTATTTTTTTTTCATTATATAATTTTGTAAAAAGAAAATTATAATAATCCAATGCCTCTTTTAGCTTATCTCTTAAGGTTGCTTCATTGTATAGATCTCCAGCTCTTATAGCTCTTCTACCTACCCTGTCTTCGTAAGCAGTTCCAATACCCCTTCCAGTTGTACCTATAGTGGTTGAAGATTTAGATTTTTCTTTCAACTGATCTAGTTTTATATGGTAAGGCTGAATAAGAGAGCATGCTGGACTTACAACTAATTTACTTTCCACATTATCTATAATTTCAGAAGCATCCTTAAGTTCTTCAAAAAGAGCATCTAAACTAACAACAACTCCTCTACCTAAAAAGCATTTAATATTTTCATGACAAATAGCTGAAGGTAATAAGTGAAAAACTATAGTTTTGTCTTTTACGATTAATGTATGCCCTGCATTATGACCACCCTGATACCTTACGGCAGCCGATATATCTTTTGATATTTGATCAACTACTTTACCTTTACCCTCATCACCCCACTGCAGGCCTAATAGAGAAATAACTTTAGCTTTCATTTAAATCATATTTTGTAAATTTAGAAACGGCAACAATATCAAGATCGAAACCTACTGCAGGCCTTGGATCACTCATTTCACTTATCCCGTCATACCTTCCCCCTTTAGATAAAGGATAACCTGCATCATCAATAAATGCTGAAAAGGTTAAACCTGTATGATATTTAAATCCTTGTATTTCACCTAAATCAATATGGATTTGAACATCGTCAAGATCCAATCTAGAAACAATGTTCTCCATATCATCTAAATAAGCTAACGCCTTGTCGCCAAGCTTAACTAAATCCAACTTGGCCTTTGCAAGAATTTCCTTTCCTCCAAAGAGTTCTGTGATAACCAACAACATCTTCATATCATCTTTGTCTAGTTTATTTTCAACTATCTCCTTAATGTCTTTAGTAGATTTAGTAGATAAGGCTTTTCTTATACTGTCTTCTTCACCGGGCAAAAGTTTTTTATAATGGTCAATAATTATATTGATTAAGCCTCCATGGCCAAGACTTAATGTAATATCATTGATTCCAATAGTTTTAAGGCTTGATAACATCAACTCTATGCTTTCAAGGTCTGCATCTATCGTGGCATCCCCAAATATCTCAGCACCTGCTTGAACCGTTAATCTAGAACTAGAATGAACTAGAGATTTACTCTTTATCACATCTCCGACGTAACATAATTTTGGATTAAATTCAGAGTCTAATCTATAAGCATCAATTCTAGATGCTTGAGAAGAAATATCAGGTCTTAAAGAAATATTCTTTCCAGATAAAGAATCTCTAAAAGTAAAAGATACTTCTGAAAGTTCATCATGAGCTTCTCCTCCTAAAGTATCTGAAAACTCAATGATTGGTGGCATTATTAATTCATAGCTATTTTGAGTGAACAGATCCACGAGTCTTCTTCTAAGTTTTTCTATTTGCAAAGCTCTAGGTGGCAGAATCTCATCTACACCCTCAGGAAGGAGCCACTTTATCTTTGATGTCATATCAACAAAGAAATTAATTTACAACTCAGCTAGTCTTGTGAAGACTTATCAAGATATTTAAAGAAATCACTATCCGGATTTATTAAAAGTACGTCCCCTTTATTCTCGAAAGTTGCCTGATAAGCTTTTAAGCTTCTGGTGAAATCATAAAATTCTGGGTCTTTAGAATATGCAGAAGCATAAGTAGATGTTGCTATAGCATCGCCATCTCCTCTAACTTCTTCAGCAATCTTATAAGCATCGGCTAAAATAATAGTTCTCTCTTTATCTGCTTTTGCTCTAATCTCTACAGCTATTTCAGTTCCTTTAGCTCTTAATTCTCTAGCTAACCTCTCTCTTTCTGTTCTCATTCTGTTATAAACAGATTCACTAACCTCTTGAGGGAGATCTATTTTTTTAACCCTTAAATCAATTACTTCTATACCAAGCTCAGACTGAGCAACGGTATTAAGATTAGCAGAAAGAGCAATCATTAATTGATCTCTTTCTCCAGATACAACCTCTTTAACAGTTCTTACTCCAAATTCATTCCTTAAGCCCGTATCTACCCTTTGAGCTAGTAACCTATTTAATCTATCTTCATCACCACCTGAGGTAGTATAAAATTTAGCAACATCCTTAACTCTCCATTTTACAAATGAATCTACCATCAATGCCTTCTTTTCTGATGTTAGATATCTCTGAGGTGGAGCATCTAAAGTTAAAATCCTAGCATCAAACTTTCTAACTGAATTTAGAATTGGCCACTTGAAATGCAAACCAGGTGAAACATCAAATTGAACAATCTCACCAAAACGAAGTTTCACAGCTCTCTCTGTTTCATTGACAACATAAAGTGCTTGGGTTGCTATAGCCACACTTATAATTACGAAACCAGTCAAAAATATATTAAATTTTTTCATTAGCGCTTGTCCTGTCTATTTCTTCTTCTAATTTCATCTATCACTTGATCTGTTAGTTCACGAAGATTTGGTGCCTGTTGAGAATTTGAACCTGATTGCAAACTAGAATTTACCTGAGACTCTGATGAAGATTGAATGATCTTGTCTAGAGGCAAGTATAAAATATTATTCCCTCCATCCACGTCCACCATCACTTTAGTGCTATTTGCCATAACATTTTGAACGGCGTCTAAATACAACCTGTTTCTGGTTACTTTAGGTGCTTTTTGATATTCTGTTAAAAGTTTATCAAACCTATTAGCATCTCCTTTAGCTTCTGCTATAACTTGGTCTCTGTATGCTTGAGCTCCTTGGATTTGTTTTTGGGCTTCACCTCTTGCTTCAGGAACAATTCCATTTGCATAAGTTTCAGCCTGGTTCCGAACTTTTACTTCATCTTCTCTTGCCTTAATAACATCATCAAAAGAAGCTTGTACTTGATCAGGAGGAGCTGAATCTTCAATATTAACTATGACTACCTGAAGACCTGTGGAATATAAATCCAGGTAATCTTGCAATCTTATTTTTACTTCTTGAGCTATTTGATCTCGACCTACAGTCAAAACATCGTCCATGATTGATCCCCCAACTACATGCCTCAATGCACTTTCAGTTGCCTGAGCTAAGCTAGCATCAGCATCTCTGATATCTAAGACATACCTTTTTGGATCTGCGATTTGATACTGCACAGAAACTGTGACATCAACTATATTCTCATCTTCAGTAAGCATTAAAGCATCATGTCTATGGGGCCTTACTCTAACAACATCGACAATAGCTCTTGAATCTAATAAAGGAGGATTCCAATGAAGTCCAGGTCCTTTTATTTCAAGAAATTTTCCTAGCCTTAAGACAACGGACCTTTCTGCTTGCTCTACTTGATAAATACCTGCCACAATCCAAAGTGCTAAAATAATCCCAAAGAAGTATAAGACCCTACCTTTTTTAGGTTTTCCTTCTGAGCCCCCTGATCCACCGCCAAAGATACCTCCAAATCTAGCTTTGAGCTGCTTTATAGCTTCATCAATATCTGGAGGACCATCATTCTTTCCCCAAGGATCTTTATTATCATTACCATTCCAAGACATATTTATTTCCTATATTGTTTTAGTTGCTGTTAACAATGTTTGTTCATTCTCAAAAAAATCAATACCTGTAAATGAAATTAACTCAGCTAACTCTTTTGAGCCTAGTTCAACCTTTAATTGTATCAGACCTGAAGCATCAAATCTTTCTTGAATTACCCTTCCTTTACAAAATAAATCAGATCTTACTTTTACATGAGAAGATTCCAAGTAAAGCCATCCGATTTGCTTAGGGCCATAGACGCAGTGATTTATAGCTTCTTCAAGAGAAATTATGCCTTTATTTTTGTGGGCCGATAACCAAACTTTCTTTTGTTCGGGTTTCGATATAAAAGATAACTCCTTTACATCTATTAAATCGCTTTTGTTAAAAGCTATTATTATGTCTATATCTTTTAACCCCAGATCTTCGAGCAACTTATTCACTTCTGTGATCTTATATTGATAATCTTTATCTGATATGTCGACAACATGCAAAAGAAGATCTGCAGCTTTCAATTCATCTAATGTTGCCTTAAATGATTCAATTAACTGAGTGGGTAAATCAGAAATAAATCCTACAGTATCAGAAAATAAGAGTCCTTCTAATTTCTTATTTCCAGCTTTTCTAGTGACAGAATCCAAAGTAGCAAATAACTTATCAGCTGCAAACTGGTTATCTCCTGTCAATAAGTTAAACAATGTTGTTTTTCCTGCATTCGTATAACCTAAAATTCCTACCAACTTAGTATTGCCTTTAGATCTAGAATATCTACTTATTTCCTTTTGACTATGAACTTTAGATATTCTTTTTTTTAAGCTTTTGACTCTTTGACTAATCAGTCTTCTATCAGTTTCTAATTGAGTCTCTCCTGGGCCTCTTAAGCCAATGCCTCCTTTTTGCCTTTCTAAGTGACTCCATCCTCTAACTAGCCTAGTCGAAAGATGATTAAGTTGCGCCAATTCAACTTGGAGTTTACCTGTATGGCTTTGTGCTCTAGATGCAAAAATGTCTAATATAAGCGAGGTCCTATCTAATACCCTTGCGCAAAGAAACTTTTCTAAATTTCTTTCTTGAGAAGGTGATAAATCATGATTAAAAATTACTAATCTAGCTTTGTGCTCATCAACTAAAGATTTAATCTCCTCTAATTTACCTGATTTAACAAAGAAATTAGGAGTAGGTTTATCCTGTTTACCTACTATGGATGCAGAAATATGTGCACCCGAAGAAACTACTAAATCAATAAATTCTTGGAATTTATTGACAGATAAATTTCTTTTATTAAAGCCCAATTCTATTTGAACAATGATGGCTTTCTCGACTATTGAATCAGGATAAAAATTCATGTTAATTATTTCTATAATAAATTCTTAGTGTCTAATTCTTTGATAATCAATTGTAATGCATTTGAAGTTTTTTGTGGCAGCCATATTAGTTGTTTCCAGCTACGTAACCAAGTCATTTGTCTTTTAGCTAACTTCCGAGATGCATTAATTGAGTTGTATATCATTTCATCTTCTGAGATTTCTTTTTCTAAATATTCCCAAATTTGTCTGTACCCAACCGAACGCATGGACGGTAAGTCTCTATGAACTCCTTCAGAATTTTTTAGTTTCTTTACTTCTTTTATAAAACCTTTCTCTATCATATCTAAAAATCTTTCCTTAATGATTTGCCTTAAAATCTCTCTACTTTCTGGAAAAATAGCAAATTGAATTAGTTGATCCTTATTTGGTGAAGAAGGCTTAGAAGATCTTATAAGTTTGGATAATGGCTGACCGGTTAATTCATAGACTTCTAGGGCTCTTTGTATTCTTTGTGAATCGTTTTTATCAATCTTCAAGGCTGATTCTTTATCAATCATTAGAAGGGAAGTATGCATTTCCGGCCAACCTATTTTCTCAGCTCTTTCTTTGAGCTTCTCTCTAAGGAAAACGTCAGCACTTGGAAGATTTGCAAGACCTTTAATAAAAGAATTGAAATAAAGCATTGTTCCACCAACTAACAAAGGAATTTTTTGTTGAAAGTTTATTTCTTGAATCTCTTCAGAAACATCAATGTTAAATTGAGCAGTTGAGTATGGTTGCGTTGGTTCTTTTATATCAATTAACCGATGAGGATACTTCTTTAAATCTTCTTTCGAAGGCTTTCCACTTCCTATATCGAGTTTTTTATATACTTGTACAGAGTCCACACTAATAATTGACGAATTTAATATTTTACTCAACTCTATAGCTAAATTAGTTTTTCCTACTCCAGTAGGTCCCATGATTGAAATTAAATAATCCTTTTGCACACTTTCATTCTAGTTGATTATTATACAAACATAAAAAAACCGGCCTTTAAAAGCCGGTTTCTTAATTAATTTATATTACACTAGATCGTAACTTCTCTCTTCATGTTCTGTAACGTCTAAACCTTCATATTCTTCTTCTTCAGTAACTCGCAAAGGCATTAATGAGCCTATGACTTTTAGAATTATCCATGAAGCTACAGCTGTCCAAATACCTATAACAGCTATTCCTTTTAACTGTACTAGAAGTTGTTGCATTGGTACCCATGTTTCTCCTGCACTTGAACCCAAGAAGCCTCCTTGAACTCCAACGAAACTAACCATAATTATACCAATAATTCCTCCTATTCCATGAACAGGAAATACGTCTAATGAATCATCTATGCCAAACACACCTTTAACAGCTTGAGTGGCATAGAAACATATTGATCCTGCCATAAAACCAATTAATAAAGCACCTTCTGGTCCAACACTACCAGCTGCAGGGGTAATAGTTGCTAATCCAGCAACCATACCTGTAGCTATGCCTACGATTGTTGGTTTACCACCTTTGATCCATTCTATTGCCATCCAAGTTAGGGCTCCCATTGCTGCACTGATATGAGTTACTAACATTGCCATACCAGCTAAACCATCAGCTGCCCAAGAACTTCCGGCATTAAAGCCAAACCACCCAACCCATAACAAAGCTGCTCCTGTTACTACCATTGTTCTATTATGAGGTGGCATAGCCGTTGCAGGAAAACCTTTTCTTGGGCCTAAAACTAGAGCTATTACCAAAGCGCCCACACCGCATGTTAGGTGAACCACTAAACCTCCGGCAAAATCTTTTACGTCAGCTAAATAACCTCCTCCCCATATCATATGGCAAGCAGGAATATATACCGCTGTAAACCATAATAAGGAAAACAAACACATAGCTCCAAATTTCATTCTTTCTGCAAAAGCACCTACAACTAATGCCGGTGTAATAATTGCAAAAGTCATTTGGAAAATAACAAATAAAGAATGGGGCATTGTTGTGCCAGGTGCCAAGGTATCTCGCCCAAGTCCATTAAGAAAAAAGGCACTTGTACCTCCAATAAATGCATTACCTTCGGTGAAGGCAAGACTGTAACCATATACAACCCATGCTATCGACACTATGCAAGCTATTGCAAAACACTGCATTAAAACTGAAATGGCATTTTTACTCCTTACCAACCCTGCATAGAAAAGTGAAAGTCCAGGCAAGGTCATTAATAAAACTAAAGCGGTGGAAGTAAGGATCCATGCAGTATCGCCACTATCTAGGCCATCAGCTGAAGTAGTAAAAGATAACAAACTTAAAAATAGTATGGAAAATAATTTATTTAGCATCGGAAATATCTCCTTAAATAATTAATTAACTAGAGGGCGTCTTCATCAAGTTCACCTGTCCTAATTCGAATGACTTGAGACAAATCTGAAACAAATATTTTTCCATCTCCAATCTTGCCAGTATTAGTTACTGAAAGAATTGCTTCAATTACTGAATCAACTGATTTATCAGAAACGGCGACCTCTACTTTAGTTTTGGGTAAAAAATCAACAACATATTCAGATCCTCTATAAAGCTCTGTATGCCCTTTTTGTCTTCCAAATCCTTTAACGTCAGTTATAGTTAAGCCGTTAACTCCAATAGAGGACATTGCCTCCCTCACCTCGTCTAACTTAAATGGTTTGATAATTGCGGTAACTAATTTCATATTTCCTCCTTATATAAAAACTTTAACTAAATCATATCTCAGACAAATAAAGATTTATAGCCACTATATAATTAATAAGCAATTTCTATGCCAATTTATTTAGGGATTTTCATTGCAAAAAAGTTTTAAAAAGGTGCAAGTAATAAAAAAGCGCACTAATTATTTGCACCTACTCATTTCTTGATGAGAGTAGTAAAGTGAAATTGGTATTTATTTAGATTGAACTAGATATTTATCTAATAATCTCAGTATAGAATTAACTGCACCTTTGTTGTCTAGGAAAACTCTCTTAGCTGCTACTTCCATTGATTCTTTAAGTTCGCTATCCTTTGTAACAGATATAAAAAAATCTTTAATGTTCTTTTGGTTTTCTACTAATTCTAGTGCTTTTACTTTTTTTAATTGGTTGGAAATATCCTCAAAATTTCTAAGACTTTTTCCTGAACAGATTGCAAGACCAATTGATGCTGGTTCTAAAAGATTCTGACCCCCGTGATCTATTAGGGAGCCACCTATGAATGCGACATCTGAAACAGAATATAGTAGGCTCAATTCCCCCATTGTATCTCCCAGAAGCACATTAACCTCTTGTGAAATATCGTCATCTAAAGACCTTCTTGCAATGATAAAATTTCTTTTCTTAATTTTTTTAAAGACTCTATCAAACCGCTCAGGATGACGAGGAACCAATATCAACAATGAATCTTGATCAAATCTTAAGATCTCGGTAAATGCATCTAAAATTATCTCTTCTTCTCCCTCATGAGTACTAGCAGCTATAAATGTTGGCCTATTTTTGCCTTCTATAGACCAATCTTGACGTATTGATTCTGAAATAATATTTATTTCTTTCGGAGGATCATAATCAAATTTTAAATTACCACACACCTCTATACTTAAATGTTCTGGACAAAGATACTTAAACCTTGAAGCATCTGTTTCATATTGAGTAAATATAGCTGTGACCTTTATTAATGTTTCGGATAAAAGTTTTTTTACATATAGATATTTATTTAAGGACTCTATTGAAAGCCTCGCATTAACTAAAAATGTAAATATATTTTTTTTATGGCATGAATTAACAATATTAGGCCAGAGTTCAGTTTCTAATAAAATTAGAGCTTTTGGCTCCCAAAAGCATAAAAACCTATCTATGAAATACGGGAGATCAAAAGGTAAATACTGATGGTAGACTCTGTCTCCTATCTTAGATAATAAAATTTTTGATCCAGTTAAGGTCGAAGTGGTAACAAGAACATCTTTATCTGGATAATTTGCAAGGAGAGATCTAAGTAAGGGCATTGCAGCATTTACTTCTCCAACTGAAACTGCATGCACCCATAGAACTTCTCGAATAGGTTTATTTAAAATTGAAATTCCTAGTCTTTCATGCCATCTATTCCAATGATCTTTATCTTTTAATCCCCTTATTATCAATCTAAGAAAGAAAAAAGGTAAAAGAAGATAAGAAAGGAAGGTGTATAAGATCAAGACCATATTGATATGTTAACATGGCCCCACCTATAAAAACTGTAGCTAAAATTATAAAAAGCAAAGAATGATAATAGTGACTGGAAGCAATGGCTTTATCGGATCAAACTTAATCAAAACCTTAAACTCATTAGGCTTCAAAAATATACTTGCTGTCGATGACTCAACATTAGAAAATCAGATAAATATATCTGATTGTGATGTAGAGGACTTAATAAGTATCAAAGAGTTTTCTGAAAAATTAAATAAAGGTACTTTGCAAAAAAAAGTAGACTACATTTTTCACCAAGGGGCTTGCTCTGATACAACCGAATGGGACTGTGATTTTTTACTTAAAAATAACTTTTACTTTTCGAAAGATATTTTAGAATTTTGTTTACAAAATACAATTCCTCTAGTTTATGCTTCATCTGCTTCTGTATATGGCAATGAAGGTAACTTTAAAGAAGAAAGGGAGAATGAAAGACCTATTAATCTTTATGCCTATTCTAAATATATATTTGATCAATTAGTTAGATCAAACTTAAATAAATTATCATCTCAAGTTGTTGGTCTAAGATATTTTAATGTTTATGGTCCAAGGGAATCTCATAAAAAAAAAATGGCTAGTGTAGCTTTTCACTTGCATCAGCAATTAAGTAAAGGTGAGGATATAGAATTATTTGGAGAATATGACGGATTTAAAGCAGGAAAACAAAGTAGAGACTTTATTTATGTTGATGACGTAATTGATGTAAATATCTGGTTCATGAGAAACCAAAATGCTTCAGGGATTTTCAATGTAGGTACTGGAAAAAGCCAAACTTTTGATGAAGTTGCAGATGCAGTAATAAAATGGAACAAAAAAGGTAAAATTAGTTATATTCCATTTCCTGAAAACTTAAAAGGTTCCTACCAAAGCTATACTCAAGCTGATATATCTAAATTAAGAGAGTGCGGATATGAAAAACCATTTAGAGATGTCCAATCAGGTGTAAAAAGCTATTTAGATAACTTTTCTATTTGGCCAAAAAATGAATAACCCTTCTATTCCTAAGAATACTGATACTTTTTTAAAAAGTAGTCATTTTAGATTTAAGTATCTTTCAACCTGGCTTGGAATCTTATGCCTTTTCTTGATAAGCAAGATGCCTATGCGGTTTACTTTTAAATTAGGAAAAATACTTGGATTACTCTTATATAAAGTTGCAAAAAGAAGAAGGAAGATAGCTGAACAGAATATTAAGCTTTGCTTTCCTGAAAAGAAATCTAAAGAAATAAATTTCCTAGTTAAGGAGAATTTTATTAATTTTGGTATAGGAATTTTTGAAATGGCCCTAGGTTGGTGGGCAAGTGACAAAAGAATAAAGAATATTAAAACTTCATTTGTAAATAAAAAGGAAATAGAGGATTTAGAAAAAAATAAAGAAGGTGTCCTTGTGCTTATTAAGCATTCTACCCATCTAGAATTAGATCTTCGACTTCTATCTCGAGATCTATCCTTAGGTGGAATGTATAGACCACAAAACAATCTTGTAATAAATCACTTTATGATAAAAGCAAGAAACTCTATATTTACAGGTGTAGTAAACAGGTCTGAAACAAAGAAAGCTATACGATGGATAAAAGAAGGCCTAAAGTTTTTGTATGCAGCAGATCAAGATTATGGAGAACAAGTATCTGAATTCATAAGTTTTTTTGGCCACAAAGCAGCGACAGTAAAACTTCCAGCTTATTTTGCTACACAAAATATAAGGACAGTATTTCTAAACGTAGATAGAAAAGACTTGAGTTACCAAATAGAATTAATAGAGCTCAATACAGGTCTAAAATCTGACGATTTTTTAAAATCTATGAATAATGAATATGAAAAAGTTATCAATAATTTTCCAGAACAGTATCTTTGGGTACATAGAAGATTTAAATCATCAAAAGAATTAGGTAAAGAATTTTATCCTAGTAAATAAGCCTAAGAGCTAACTTTCCCAATCTTTTCTACAATAGAAGATGTTGAAACTCCTTTTATCAAAGGAATGGTTTTCACTTCTCCGCCATAAGATTTTACAAAATCACTACCAGCTATTTCTTTTATCTTATAATCATTTCCTTTGACCAATACATTGGGTTTTAATTTTTTTATAACCTTATCAGGAGAATCTTCTGAAAAAGAGATTATCCAATCTACACATTCCAAAGAAGCTAATACTTCCATTCTATCTGCTAATTTATTGATTGGTCGCCTTTTTCCTTTTAAGTTTCTCACAGATGAATCTGAATTTACTGCAACTATTAATTTTTCTCCTAGATCCTTAGCCTTTTGTAAATAAGCAACATGACCTAAATGTAAAATATCAAAACACCCATTTGTAAAAACTATTTTTTCTTGATTACTCCTTGCTGATAGAATACATGAAATAGCCTCTTTATGAGTTAAGAGTTTGGAAGGCCTACTTTGAGATAATTTTTTTAATATCTCATCTAAACTCACAACTGATGTTCCGAACTTTCCAACAACAATTCCTGCTGCTATGTTTGCTAATTTTACTGATTCTACTATATCCATTCCCGATGAAAGTGCTAAAGCAAAAGCTCCCAACACAGTATCTCCAGCTCCTGAGACATCAAATACTTCTTTTGCTTCTGCTAAAAAATCATTTCTTAGAATTTTTTTCTTTTCAAGCCGGAGTAGAGTCATACCCTCTGGTCCACGAGTAATTAGCAAAGCTTCTAAGCCAAGATTTTTTATTAATTCATGACCTTTCTTAGTCAAATCAGATTCATTCTTAGGAATACCTAAAACACGACAAAATTCATTATAATTTGGAGTTAAAATTGAAGCGCCCTTATATTTCTTGAAATCTTCTCCTTTAGGATCAACCAAAACTTTACTTCCCTTTTTGTTTGCAATTTTAATAAACTTTTGAACCTCTCGAAGAGAACCTTTGTTGTAGTCTGATAGGATCACCAGAGGATATTTTTTTGCTTCTCTTATAAAGATTTTTTTTAATTCTAAAGAATCATCTTTTGAGAAAAAATCTTCTTTATCAAGTCTTAAGATTTGCTGTTTGGATACAACTATCCTTTGCTTTGTAACTGAAGGTTTTTTAGATACAACTAATACATTACTAACTGAAGATTCTTTTAATAATTTTTTTATCTGAGAACCTTCATTATCTTTACCAATAATCCCTAATAGTTTTGGTTTTCCTCCTAAAGAAGAAATATTAGTAGCTACATTTGCTGCCCCTCCCAACCTGAACTCTTCATTCTTTGGTCTAATAACAGGCACAGGAGCTTCTGGAGATATTCGATCTACACTTCCATTAATATAATGATCGAGCATTAAATCACCTACAACTAGGACTTTAGCTTTCTTTAGAGCTTTTAATTCCATAGCACTCCTTCATATAACTCTTTCATTTACTCATAAATTGATTAATACGGTCAATCAGAGTTTCAGTTTTTTCCATTGGAAGAAAATGAGTTGCATCAGAAAAATGTTCCAAATCCCAATTACTTCCTAAATTTTTTAATGCCTTCCTAGATGAATTTGAACATGTAGAATTTATTCCACCTGTCGCAACATAACAAGGACAAGAAATATTTCTCAAGAACTTCCAATTATCCATTGCAGAAGTACTGAATGTCTTACTTTCCCAGGAAGGATGACAAGACAGTAGCGTTTTTCCTTCCTCATCTTGAATAGAACCTCCAACTACATAATTTTCTATCCATGAAAGTTGCCAAGTCTTAAATGCCCCTCTTCCTTCGTAAGAATCTAATATTTCTTGTCGACTAGAAAAGACATGCCTTCTGTTAGAGGCAGCATTTATCATATCGGTTGATCTAGATAAACCTAATTTAGACATAACCCTAAATTTCAAGCTATTAAATGGGCTAAATAGCACTGGTTCTAGCATAACAAGCATTTTCACCCTTTCAGGCAGGGCTACAGCTAATCTTGATGCAACTATAGCCCCCATAGAGTGACCTGCTACTATAAAATCGCCATCTAATGAATTCATCCACTCCAAAGAATCCTCAACATAAATAGACCAAGAACTGAGAATCTTATGATCATCTTCAGCCTTGGTCATGCCATGACCTCTCAAGTCTATCGCTCTTACATTCAAATCTTGCAGTGAGTTATTAAACAATGATTCCAATAGGGATTTATAAGTAAGGCCGTTGAATCCAGTTGCATGGAAAAATAAAAAATTCAGCTTAGAATTATTCTTAACTAATTCTAAAACTGAAAAATTTTCTTCTTTTGAATTAATAAAACTATTTCTTTCCATAGACTTTAGACTAAAATTAAAAATAAATGATACCGGACTAATAAAAAATATGAACCTCTCTTTAGACCCAAAACTTATTAAAGGTTTCCTCGACCATAAAGAAGGTGAGGCATTGTATCACCTTGCTAAAGAATGCTCATCTATTGGTCCTCTTCTTGAGATTGGAAGTTATTGTGGTAAATCTGCTCTATATATTGGTCAGGCTGCAAAAGAATGTCGGCAAATACTTTACTCTGTTGATCATCACCAAGGTTCTGAAGAACAGCAGCCTGGAGAAGCATACCATGATCCTGATCTTTTGAATGAAGAAGGAAATGGCATCAATACTCTACCTTTTTTTTTAGAAACTATTAGATTAGCCGGCTTACAAAAACACGTAATTCCAATAGTTTCTTCATCAGAAAAGGCTGCTAAGAATTTACAAAAAGAGTTATCTTTTATTTTTATAGATGGTGGTCATAGTAGAGATGCAGCCTTTAATGACTATAAAAATTGGATGAAAAAGCTTGTTAAAGGAGGAATATTAGCAATACATGATATTTTCCCAGATCCTAAAGACGGCGGCAGACCACCCTATGAAATATATTGCTTAGCAAAAAATAGTGGTCTATTTGAAGAATTGCCGATGGTAAAAAGTCTTGGAATCTTAAAAAAAAAATAAATTGAGAATCATTTTAAGATCCCCATTCTTTGAGGAACAAAGCACTTCCAGGACTAAAGTTATATAGAGCATCTGCTGCTAATAAAACAGCTGAAGCTGTCCATGTAGGTTTTTCTATTGGCCAAAATGTTTTATCTGCATATACATATCCCGTCCAGTACAAATTATCCACTTTATCCTTCCATTGATGGAGATGATTAAAAAGATTCTCAGCTCTTTTACCATCTTTTAGGACTAAAAGTGCTAAAACTAATTCTGAACTTTCAGCCACAGTAACCCAAGGTTCGTCACTTACGCATCTGCAACCTAAACTAGGTACAACAAATTTATCCCATTTTTTATTAATTCTACTTAAGGCTTCCGAACCAGAAATAACTCCACATAAAACAGGATAGTACCAATCCATACTAAATCTTTCCTTACTTAGACAATTCCTATCAAACCTTTCAGGATTCTGGATTAGAGATCTTTTTAATGAGATTTTAGATTTAGAAATATCATCATAATCTTTCCCTAATGTTTTATAAATTGCTTCAGCGCATTCCAAGCTTTTATAAATAGAACTGCAACCAGTTATCAACGAATCATCTAAGATCTTGTCGTCTTCTTTTGCCCAGTAAAAATCTCCAAGTTCTGTTTGCAGATCAAGAATAAAATTCTTAGCCATATCCATAGTTTCAAACATTTCATTTAAAAATAACTTATCTTCAGTTATTAAATAGTTATGCCATAAACCAGTAAAAATATAAGCAATAAAATTTGACTCTTTTTTTGTAACAGAACTTTTACCGTCAATATATTCAGAAAACCAAGATCCATCTGTCTCTTGATTATCTCTCATCCAATAAAAAGCTTGTTTTGATTCTTTAATTTTACCTCCAATAGCTAGGCCCATAGCAGATTCTACATGATCCCAAGGATCTAATTTAGCATCTTTCTCCCAAGAAATAGCTCCATCTTCTAGTTGAACATCTAAGAGATAATTAATTGATTCTTGATAAAAATCTAAATCTTTTGGAGTGCTCATATATCTTTTTTAAAATACATAACTAAGCTTTTACCAATTAAAGGCTGAAATATTACTTCTAACAGTTTTGTTATAAAAGGTTTCTTCATTAAATCCCAGACCAAAAATTTATGGTAAAGCTTAATTAAACTTGAATCTTCTTTAGTTTCCCAAAATAGGCACTGAAGCCACCAATATGGTGAATGCAAAGCATGAGCCCAATGAAATGATAAATAATTTACTTTGTGTTCCTCTACCAAATTTCTTAATTGACTTTGTTTAAAAATACGTATGTGTCCTCCTGGCATTTCTTGGTAACCTCTGCTGAGTTTCCAGCAAATCCATTCAGGCAAAAATCTTGGGACACTTATTCCTAAGACCCCCTTGGGTTTTAAAACTCTAACTAATTCAGATATTGCTTTTGGCACTGACTCAATGTGCTCAAGTACTTCTGAACAAATAACAGCATCGAAAGTATTATCTAAAAAAGGTAAGCTATGAATATCTGTACTCCCAAAGTGGCATTTTGAAGAAATTAAGTCAGTATTAAAATCCTTTAGCTTCTCTTTTGCTTTTTTTAAATCTTCAAGAGATAAATCAAACCCAAAAGAATCAACCTCGTCAAAGACATTGAAACTAATTGTATGCCTTCCCTCGCCACACCCCATATCAAGAACCTTGCACTTAGAACTTAAATTTAATTTTGAAGATTTAATTGTTAACATTCAAATTACTTTATTCTGAAATTTATTCATTGTGTCTTGATATGCTTGGACTGTTAATTTTGCAGAATTTATCCAAGAGAAGTCTTCTTTCATTCTTGAAAGACCCTTTTCTGCATAGGACCTTTTTTTTGACTCATCTTTCAATAAGAGGATTACGGCCTCAGAAATCTTTCTTGAAGAGCCAGAAGGAATGATTTTAGCAGCATCGCCAACAACCTCAGAAAGACCACCAGAAGTTGTAGATATAACAGGTAAAGCACAAGCCATAGCTTCTGCAGCACCAAAACCAAAACCCTCATATAAAGAAGGAATAACAGCAATTTCTGATGAACAATATAAATTGGCTACTTCTTTTTCTGATAATCCATGATTGAAATTGACAACTTTTTGTAATTTAAGTTCTTTTATAAGATTGTCAACCTGCCCCCCTTCTTGAGCTCTACCTATGACTTCTAAACTAATTTCAGGCGCAAAGGATCTGATTTCAGGAAGAGACCTTATAAGAAATTCTAAGCCTTTCAAAGGCACATCTGCGCTTGCTGCTGTTACAAGTCTATTAGGAACTTTTTGGACTAAATTATTTGGTTTAAAAACATTCATATCCACCCCATTCAGAACTACTGAAATATTACTTGGGCTGACACCAAAATCTTCAGCTACATCTAATGAAGATTGTTTTGAAACACAAAGAATGTTGTCCAACCTCTTTGCAACTCTCATTTGCATGCCTAAAAAGCTATGCCATCTTTTTATTAACAGTTTCTGCTTGTAAAACTTAGCATTGTCTAATTCTAACTTGTAATCTCTCGATATAGGATGATGAATAGTTGATAAAAGAGGAAACTCTAATTGAATAGTTAAAAGTGAAGAAGCTAGAGATTGATTGTCATGCAAAATATCATATTCTCCCTTCTTATTCTTCAAAAAATTCTTTAACCTTCTGCCAAAGGTATAAGGTTCAGGAAAGCCTCCTGTCATCACGCTCAACCACTCAACTAAGTCAATATATGAAGTTAAAAAATTTAACTTAAATTCTTTTAACCTGTTTTGAGAAGCAAAAAGATCTAAACTAGGTATCTTTACTAAAGATATTTCTTTTCGAATCTCAGGATATGGTGGACCAGAAATAACCTCAACTTCATGACCTAATTCATATAATGCATTACTTAAATGTCTTATGTATATGCCTTGACCTCCTGAAAAGGGATTACTTCTATAACTTATTAAACCAATCTTTAATTTATCTTTTTGTTTCACCTATCTTAAATATCCTTATTTAAATTTTTTAATGCCCTTGCAAGCTTTTTATAATTTTTAAAATTAAGTAAAGCTCTATTAATTCTTTTATCAGTCCTAGGCTTCATAAACATCTTGAAAGCTCTTAAAGATGATAGCCTAATGAACCTTCTATGATACAAGAAGAGTTCTTTGAGAGAACAATTAAAATAAATCATAAAAAATCTATAAAAATCTTTTTCTGAGAAGCCTAAATTAATAGCTGAATGCAATAAACCACCTATATCTTTTACCCTCCAACGATTTGGAATGGAATTTCTAATCTGAGCTCTGTGAAGATCTATCAAATAAATGATATTATGAGTACCATCATTTTCTACATGAAAATGGCACAAATATAAATCTCTATGATTCATACCATTTAAATGAAGTTTTCTTGAAAGAGAAGCTACATTCTTGACTAGAAGATCTTTTAAGCCCTTTGAAGGAGGGCTTAACTTCCAAGAAAGAGTTATTTCTTCTAAGGAGGAAGTATTTATTAAAGACTTAGTAATTATAAATGATTCTAGTTTTGATGGGTTATTGCCTTTTCTTCCAAAGGCTAGAGGTTCAGGACAATTGATGCCTATCTCTTTAAGTTTAATAAGTGCCATCCATTCATCGTATGCCCCATAAGCGGGTTTCTTTAGTTGGAGTAAATTCTTTAATATTTCACTCCATCCAATTCCTAAGTGCATTTTTATGAAATATAACTCACCATCTAAAAAAAATTCTTTAGTTACTCTATTATCTAAATCCCTAAAAATAGTCCCATCAATATTTTTAGCACATTCAAATGGATCTTTTCCAGCAAAAAAATCTTTAATTTTATTATTTAAGAAAATGACTTCATTCATTTAAATACTTCTCAACAATATTACATATAAAAGTGTAACGAGAATAAAAAAATTCATTTGATAAGGTTTTTAACTTCTCTCTATAAAAGTTTAATTTTTCTAACTGAACCATTTGCTGTAAATTTTTATTTAAACCTATTTGAGTAAATGGCTTATCTATTACCATACCTGCCTCTTTTTCAGATACCAAATCTGAATATCCTACTTCTTGTGCCACTAAAACAGGTAAAAGTGATGCCATAGCTTCTACAATGACATTGCCCGCTGCTTCTTCTCTAGCTGGGTGCACTAGTAAATCAGAATTCATCATCAATCTTTGGATATCATGCCTAGGGCCCATAAATTTGACTCTATTATTTATGCCCAATTTAGTTGTAAGGCTCTTAAAAGTTTTACTATCATCATCTCCTGCAATTAATAAATAAAAGTCTCCATTTTCTATATCCAAAGATGCAAAGGCCATTATTAATCTGTCCAAACCTTTTCTTGAAAAGTCAGAACCTACAAAAAGCAATAATTTAGAAGATTTTTTTATTCCTAATTCCTCCCTCAAATCAAGAGAACTTTTTTTGTCAATCCAGTCATCTGGTAAACCTGGAGGCACTATATTTAATCTTGATTCTTCTGTTTTATACTCCTCATAAAAGATGTTCTTTTGTTTTTTATTTAATAAAAATATTTTTGTTTTCTTATTTTGTGCAAAAACTTCTTTTTCAAAAAAACTAAACTGCTTGAACCTAGGGGTCAACTTATAAAGGAAATTCTTTTGCTTATTTGAATTTAGATAACATGTATCTCCTGCAAAATATAGGTCCAAATTAGGAATCTTATTAAAACCAAATACTAAATCTGGACCTAAAGATGCAAGATCTCTCTGTAACTGATGATAAAAATTTTGATTCTTTTTATGATTACTTAACCCATAAGTTTCTATTTTATGGATTTTGACTCCATTAGGCATATCTCCAGACCATTCTCTACAAAATATGGTTATGTCTAGGTTTCTTTTAGACAGTTCTAATACGGTATTAATAAAGTCCTTTTGCAGGCCTCCGTAAGGAAAATACCGAAAAATTACTAATGCTACTTTCTTTGTCAAATGCCAACTCTATATTTTTTTTATTAAATTATCTATTTCATCTATTACTTCTATAGAAGAAATTTCTAATAAACTTTCATGATAACCATGCTCTCCCTTCCCTTCTCTAACTTTACTATAGCCCTTAGATTTTCTAAGAATTTTAGCTCTTACATTTAAAGGAGGAGTAAATTCTGGGTCTGTAGGACCAAAAAGAGCAACTTGGTAAGAGCCTACAGCTGCAGCTACATGCATTAAACCAGAATCATTAGATATCACTGTTCCTTGCGAAATAATATCAACTACGTCTAATAAGGAAGTTTTTCCACTAAGATCAAAAAAAGAAGACTCTTTTTCTAATTTCATATTTCCAGCCACTTCAGCACAAACTAACATATCTTTTTTTGATCCAATCAATAAAACTTGCTTCCCAAGATCTAAATAGTGGTCGCCTACTTCAGCATACTTCTTTGTGGGCCATCTTTTTGCAGGTCCAAATTCAGCTCCTGGACAAAGGATTATGGGATTATTCTTAAAATCTAGATCATATTCCTTACTTATTCTATCTATATTTGAAACATCAACCTCTAAGGAAGGAAAATTATAATCATCACCAACTGGTTGAAAATTATTTGCTAAAGCGCAGAACCTTTGAATCATTAAAGGGTGATCTTTCATAACCAACTTCTTAGTATCGTTAAGAAGAAAATGTCTTAACTCTCCTAACCATCCAGTCCTTTTAGGTATATTTGCTGCCAAAGGCACTATTGTTGATTTTAAAGAATTAGGAAGTATTAGAACCCAATCATAAGTATCCTTTAAATTTCTGCCTAAATTCCATCTCCTCTTTATTAATAAGTCTCCATGTAAAAAAGGTAATAAAATTGAATTTGAAACTTCTTTCATCCTGTCTAGTAAAGAAAGAGTCCACTCTGGTGCCAAAACATCTATAGAAGATTCTGGATAAGTTTCCTTTAATTTCTTAAATAATCCTTGAGCTATAATTGTGTCTCCAACCCAAGAAGGACCAATAATTAGAATTCTCATTTCGTAAAAGTAACTAAGACCTTATTAAATGTAAGTATGCCAATCTTGAAACTCTGATCTTAGCCCCCTTACTTGCTCATAATAGGTTTTTTGTAAAATTTCAGTTACTTCTCCTCTTTTACCTGAGCCTACATGATTAGAATCAATTGCTCTAATAGGAACAACTTCAGCAGCAGTACCAGTGAAAAAAGCTTCATCTATATCTTTTATTTCATGAGGCATTATTTTCCTAACTACTGTATTTATCCCTTTTTGTTTAGCTAGATCAATGATGGATTTTCTTGTAATGCCATCTAAGCAAGCATCCAAGTCAGGAGTATGAAGTTCTTTATTTTTTACTACAAAGAAATTTTCTCCTGAACCTTCAGCTATATATCCCTCTAAATCTAGCATTAAAGCCTCATCGTAACCTTCATTAAGAACTTCGTTTAAGGCAACAATGGAATTTACATAATTTCCATTCACTTTAGCGGAAGAGACAGGATTTCTAACCTGCCTTTTATAATCAGAAATTTTAACATTTATTCCTTTTTCTGCAGCTTCTGGAGACATGTAAGAAGGCCATTCCCACGCCGCTATAATTGTATGAACTTTGAGGTTGTCTGCCCTAAGCCCCATACCTTCTGATCCATAGAAGCACATGGGTCTAATATAAGCTTCTTTAAGATTATTCCTCTTAATAACCTCAACTTGAGCTAGATTAAGTTCCTCTTTAGAAAATTGCATTGGTAAATTTACTGTTTTGGCTGAAGAAAATAATCTCTCCGTGTGATCCTTTAACCTAAAGATGGAAGTACCTTGTGGACTAGAGTAAGCTCTTACTCCTTCAAAAACTCCCACACCATAATGCAAAGTATGAGTTAATACATGCACTTTAGCTTCAGACCAGTCTACCCATTCTCCGTCTAACCATATTTGACCATTGACATTAGATAAATCCACTTTTTATTCCTTAAAAAAAAATTATTAAAATAAGATCAGCAAGATTATCATAGCCTTGCAGTAACATACTAAAAAATAACATCTTAAAATAGAATATAAAATATGATGTTAGAAAAAGGGAAAAAAATTGAAACTTAATGAGAATATATTTAGAGCTTACGATATAAGAGGAATTGCCTTTGAAGATCTTAGTGAAGAAGTTGTTATTCATATAGGAATTGAACTAGCTAAACTAACTATAATTCATGGAAAATCATCAGTCATAGTTGGAAGAGATGGAAGAAATTCCAGTCCTCAAATGTGTAATTTTTTAAAAAAAGGTATACTTAAAACTGGTTGCAACGTTATAGATATAGGTATTGTTCCAACTCCTGCTTTATATTTCGCAACACATACATTAGAAACTGATTGTGGAATTATGATCACAGGAAGTCACAATCCATCAAACTTTAATGGATTTAAAATTGTCATGAATAATGTTGCAATTTCAGGTGAGCAAATACAGAACCTTAAAAATTCTATACTACAATTTGATAATTCTAGATCTGAGAACTTTCTAAAAGGAGAAGAAAAAAATATAGGGATACTGCAGAAATACTCAAGATGTATCGTTGAAAATATTAACCTGAAAAGGTCTTTAAAGATTGTAATAGATTGTGGAAATGGAGCAGCGAGTGTTATTGCTCAAAAAATATTTACAGATCTTGGATGTGAAGTTATTTCACTTTTTTGTGAATTAGATGGTGATTTCCCTAACCACCATCCAGATCCCTCAAGGGAAGAAAATATGCAGGATCTGATATCAGAAGTTAAGAGAAATAAAGCAGATATTGGACTAGCCTTTGATGGAGATGGAGATAGACTGGGTGTCGTCTCACCTACTGGAGAAATTATTTATGCTGATAGGCAAATGATGCTTTTTGCTAAAGATATTTTAGAAAAGAAAAATAAAAGGAAAATAGTTTACGATGTAAAATGCTCTAAACTCCTTCCTGAAATCATTAAAGAATATGATGGTATTCCAGTTATATCGAAAACAGGTCATTCTTTTATCAAAGAAAAAATAAGAGAAGTTAGTGCTGCTTTAGGTGGAGAAATGAGTGGTCATATATTTTTTAATGATAGATGGCCTGGTTTTGATGATGGAATTTATGCTGGAGCAAGATTATTAGAAATCATTTCAAATTCAGAGGAAGATCAATTCAAATCCATACCTAAAATATTCTCTACACCTGAAATCAATATTGAAGTAGAAGAAGAGGATAAATTTAAGATAATTGAAGACTTTAAAACAATGGCAAGCTTTCCTGATGCAAATATAATTTACATTGATGGTGTAAGAGCTGAATTTAAAAATGGATGGGGTCTTTTAAGGGCGTCTAATACTTCAGCAATACTTGTTCTTAGATTTGAAGCCGAAACAGAAAAAGAACTAGAAAGAATTATTGATTTATTTAGAAAAGAAATAGGTAAGATAGACAAAAAGTTAATGAAATTTGGTTAATGAGCATCACTAGAAAAGAAGCAGAAAATATAGCTTTAGTATTAAGCGAAGGGTTGCCTTATATACAGAGATTCCAAGGCAAAATAATAGTCATAAAATATGGCGGTGCTGCAATGTCAAGAGATGACCTAAAATTTGGCTTTGCCAAAGATATAGCCCTAATGAAACTAGTTGGAATGCTTCCAGTAATTATTCATGGCGGAGGTCCTCAAATAAAAGATGAGCTCACAAAAAAAGGAATCAAGTCAAACTTTATTATGGGTCAAAGAGTTACAGATAAAGAGACTCTAAAAATAGTAATAAAAGTTTTGGGAAATACCATCAATAAAGAAATAGTAAACCTTATTCAAAATTTTGGAGGAAAATCTAGGGGTTTAATGGGTAATAAGAAGGCGTTAGTTAAAGCTACAAAATTAAATATTCTTAATAAAGACGAAAAAGTTAATTTGGGCTTTGTGGGCAAAGTAAAAAGTATTGATGTAAAGCAAATTAAGGCTTTATTAAGTAAAAATATAATCCCAGTAATCGCCCCTTTAGGAATAGATAATAAACAAACTTTGAACATTAATGCTGATCTAGTTGCATCTAAGATAGCAGCTAGCTTAAATGCTGAAAAACTAATTCTTCTTACAGATGTCAATGGAATATCAGACCACAAGAATGAATTAATTCCTCAATTAAATACCAAAAAAGCAAAATTAATATTAAATAAAGATTTTATAAAAGGAGGCATGAAGCCTAAACTAAATTCTGCTGTAGAAGCTTTAGAGTCCGGAGTTAAAGCTGCTCATATTATTGATGGTAGAGTGCCTCACGCTGTACTCTTAGAAGTTTTAACAGCTGAAGGTGTTGGCACCCTTTTAGAAGAAAAATGACAGAACTAAAACCAAGACAGTTAGAAATTATGCAGAAATTAATTGTCATGTTAGAAAAAAAAGGTCCTGTGAAAGTAACTACTGCTTTACTAGCAAAAGAATGTGAAATTACAGAAGGAGCAATTTATAGACATTTTCCTAGCAAAAGAAAAATTTATGAAGGCTTGGTAGATTTTTGTGAGCGAAATATTTTTGCATTAATTTCAAAAATAAATAATGAGTCTATTAGCCCACTCGAAAAGATACAAAAAATACTCAAAATGTTAATAATTTTTTGTGAAAAGAATCCAGGCTTGAGCAAACTACTAACAAGGGAAGCGTTCTCTGAAAATGAGGCAATCCTTGATGAAAGAATAGTACAAATATTTTCTAAGATTGAGTTACATATAAAACAGAATTTCCAAAAATATGAACAGGAAACAAAAAAGAAACTCGCTCTATCTTCTTCTTCCTCTGCAAACCTCTTATTATGCCTAGTAGAGGGATCTATCCAACAATTTGTTAGGTCGGGTTTCACTGAGGATGCTTCAGAAAAATTTGGGCCTCAAATAGAACTCTTAATAAAGTCTATCTCTTAAGAGATTAGTTAGGTGTAGTTTCTTGAAGAAAGTATTCAAAGTAACTGCTTTTAGATATCTCAGATGCCCTTATTCCTGACTTCTTATCTACTTTTATTGATACTAAACCATTAGGAGGCAAAGAATTATTTAAAGGTATCTCTTGTATAATGGGTGTCATAAAATCTAACCAAATAGGTAAAGCGGTTGTACTTCCAAATTCTCTATTCCCAAGACTCTTTGGTGTATCAAACCCCACCCAGACTGTCGTTACTATGTGATCATTGAAACCAGTAAACCAAGTGCTTTCAGCATCATTAGTAGTGCCTGTTTTAGCAGAAAAATCAGATCTGTTTAAAGATCTTATTTTTTTTCCTGTTCCTCTGTAAGCTGCTTCTTGAAGAATATCCTTTAAAATAAAAGTAATTCGTGGATCAATATCGGGTTCTTCTTTCTCTATTATTTTTTCCCTCTCATAAATTATTCTTCCTCTACTATCTACCACTTTACTAATAAAATAAGGTTCTATTTTTTTTCCTCCATTAGCTAACACTGAGTAAGCAGCAGCATTATCTAATGGACTCATTGAGGCAGTACCTAAGGCCAAAGACAAGTCTGAAGGCATCCTATCTTTTTTGAAACCAAATTTTGTAACATAATTCTTAACTTTTTCTACTCCTATTTCTCTTAGTAATCTTATAGAAACTAAGTTCCTACTTTGCACTAAGCCTTCTCGTAAGCGAGTTGGACCATAAAAGTTTCCACTTGCATTTCTTGGTCTCCATTTTTCTTCTAATTCTTCATCTTCAAAAACCACTGGAGCATCATTAATGATAGAACTTGGCATAAAGTTGTAATTAAGAGCTGCTGCATAGAGAAAAGGTTTAAAATTTGATCCTAGCAGAGGAGCAGACTGAGTAGCTCTGTCATACTTGCTTAAATTAAAATCATAACCTCCCACTAAAGCCTTTACAGCTCCATCCTTGGGATCCAAAGCTACTAAAGCTCCCTGTACCTCAGGTATCTGTGAAAGTGAAAGCACCCCAGTTATTTCTGAAACTGAGATCCATAAAATATCCCCTTCATTTACTATGTCATTATATGACTTAGGTTTTAAACCTCGTCGATCAGGTGAAATATAAGGTCGAGCCCATGATAAATTATCACTCCAAGGGATTTTATAGATTTCACCATTCTCAGCCATTAAAGTAAGATGCTTTCCTACATTAATAGCTACAGCTGGAAATTTATATTTAGTTGCCTTTTTATCTTCTAAAGAGTATTTCAGTCTATTTATAAAATTATCTTCATAATTATTTTTTAGAATGTATTGATCAGATATCTTATTTAAGTAATCAATCCTTTCTTTTAGCTCTAAAATAAAAAATCCCTCTGGGAAATCTATCTTCACATTTTCAGGCTCCCTAAACCCATGCCTATAATCATAAGTTTCAAGACCTTGTTTAAGAGCTTTATTTGCACTCTTTTGTAAAGAAGAACTAATAGTTGTATAGACCTCATAACCCTCCCGGTAAACTGCCAATCCATACTCACTTACCATATATCTTCTTAAATTCTCTGCTACATATGGCGCGGATACTTCCGATACAAGGCCATGATATGTAGCTGAGATTGGAGCCCTAAAAGCAAGATTAAATTGGTCTTCTAAAATAAACTCTAATTCCAACATGCGTTTTAACACATAGTTTCTCCTGCTTAAAGCTCTTGCAGGATTGCTTATTGGATTTACTCTGGATGGAGCCTTGGGCAAAGATGCTATCATTGCGAATTGAGCTAAGTTAAGATCCGAGACTGACTTCCCATAATAAACTTCACTAGCTGCTGCTATTCCATAAGCTCTATTTCCAAGAAAAATTCTATTTACATAAAATTCAAATATCTCTTCTTTGCTATATTCATTTTCTAGCTTATAGGCCATAAATATATCTTTAATTTTCCTATAAAAATTTACATCTCTTCCAGTGAGATAATTACCAGCTACTTGCATTGTTATAGTACTTCCTCCGCCAACTATCTTTCCAGATGAGAGTAATTGGTAAAAAGCCCTTGCAAGTCCTTTAAAATCAACCCCTCCATGATCAAAAAAATTAGAATCTTCAGCTGCTATAAATGACTTAACAAGAAGAGGATGGATATCTGTAAAAATAAGTGCTGACCTTCTTTTTTCGCCAAATTCACCTATTAGCTTTTTATCTTCGGTATATATCTTTAAAGGAACTTGCAGTTGAATTCTTTTTATTTCAGTTTCATCAGGTAGCTTTGGGTCTACATACAAAATTAGGCCGCTAAGACCAAATAAAAATAATATAAGAGAATACTTTGTTAAAAGCCAAAATTTTAGAATTAAAGTCTTAATCTTCATATATAGATTATTCTAATAAAATTTAAATACTATTACCCATGAAAGATATAATAACTCTATGAGAATATTTATCGTAGGTCCAATGGCATCAGGAAAATCTTCAGTTGGACCTGAGTTAGCTAAACTCTTCAAATTACCTTTCTTTGATTCAGACAAGGTAATTGAATCTAAAACTGGTGTTAATATAAACTGGATTTTTGAGAAAGAGAATGAAGAAGGTTTTAGAAAAAGAGAAACAACAGTCTTAAAAGAAATAAGTAAAAGAAATAATTTTGTTTTATCTACTGGCGGAGGTTCCATTTTAAAAAAAGAAAATAGAGAGATTATAAAAACTGGCGATCATGTGATCTATTTACAAACGTCAGTCAATACTCAGATAAAGAGAACTAAATTTGATAAAAGGCGTCCTCTTATTGATGTAAAAGATAAAAAAATAACTCTTAACAATCTTGCTGAAATCCGCAATCCTCTTTATGAAGAAGTAGCCACTTTAACAATTCAAGAAAAACGAACAAATTTTCAAAACCTAATAAAAAGGATAGCTGCAAATATTGAATAATTTATAAATATGACTAAAAAGAAAATTAAACTAAATTTAAATGATAATTCATATGAAATTTTCGTTGGTGATGGTATAGCTACAAATAGCTCTTTAATCAAAAAATTTATTTCGGATAGAGAAGTATTAATTGTATGGGATTCCAAGATTCCTCAGAATAAAATTTCACAAATCTCTAAATCAATTAATAAATGCTCGCCTTTCAAACTTAATTCTTTAAAGTTAAGCCTTAGTGAAAAACTTAAGAATTTTACCTCTGTTTCAAAAATCCATAACTTACTTATCAAAAAGAATTATAGTAGAAATGCATTAGTCATTTGCGTAGGTGGGGGGATTCTTTCTGATGTTTCTGGTTTTGCAGCGGCAACCTATTTAAGAGGTATAGATTTTATTTTAATGCCTTCTACCCTGTTATCTCAAGTGGATGCATCTATAGGAGGAAAAACTGGGATAAATCACCAAAGAGGAAAGAACTTAATTGGATCTTTCCACCAACCTAAATTAGTTTTAGCTGATATAACTCTTTTAAAATCTCTTAATACCATTCAAATGTCGGAAGGATTTGCTGAAATAATTAAACATTGCTTAATTAAAGATAAAAAACTATTTAATTGGCTAGAAAATAAGATTTCAAAAAAAAGAAAATTAAATGATACTGATTTAACTTACTTAATATATAGATCAATAAAAATCAAGAGTGCTATTGTTGAAAAAGATGAAAAGGAACAAAACTTAAGAGCTCTTCTTAACTTTGGACATACTTTTGGTCATGCTTTTGAAACTTTGGGCAAATATAAAAAATATAGTCATGGAGAAGCGGTTTCTTTAGGTATGATTGCAGCATTAAACTTATCTAAGGAATACTATCCTATTCCAGACCTTGAAATTAACAAAGTAAGGAAACTCCTCTTGCAATTAGGCCTGATAACAAAACCTAAAGAAAAACTTAATTTATCTAAATTCTATTCTGCGATGCAGACTGATAAAAAAAGACATAATGAATCTTTGAGATTTATCCTACTTGAAAGTCTTGGCATAGCTAGAGTTAAAGAAGATATTCCTAAAGAGTTAATAATTAAGGTCTTAAAACAATCATTCTAACCTTTGCTCTAATACTCAGGATTAGCTAGAATAACAATCCTTCTGTTAATAGAGAAGGCTCAAATTTAGGAAACGCCCAGCCTACTAAATATTAACTATTTAAGTTAGTGTCATTTGGCCTGGAAATATATGGAAGAGCTAGCAAATCAAAAAAATATAAATTTAACTAAGTCTAAAAGCTTTGGCTTGCCAGATAAATTTGGTCTATATGACCCCTCTTTAGAAAAAGATTCATGTGGAGTTGGTCTTGTAGCTAATATAAAAGGTATTCCTTCCAGAGAAATCATGGATGATGCTTACCATGTTAATTCTCAAATGGATCACAGAGGAGGATGCGGTTTCGAAGAAAATACAGGAGATGGAGCAGGAATCTTAGTAGCACTTCCTGATTCTTTCTTCCAATCAAAAGTAAAAGACTTAAAGTTTTCTTTACCTCCAAAAGGTTCTTATGCAGTTGGAAACATATTCTTACCTCAGAATACCGAAGAGAGCAAAATATGCAGAGAATTAATAGAAAATATTATAAAAGAAGAAGGTCAAAATTGTCTTGGTTGGAGAAAAGTTCCAATAGATCCTGAAGGATCTAATATTGGACCTGCTGCCTTAGATGCCAAGCCAGAAATTTACCAACTATTTGTATCATCTAATATCAAGAATGATCAAGAAAAGTTTGAGAGGTCTCTTTATCTTATAAGAAAAAGATTCACTTTTAAATTAAGACTCAACTCTAGTCTTAAAGAAGCAAAATTATTTTATGCTTGCAGCCTATCCTCAAAAGTTATTGTTTACAAAGGCATGCTCACTCCTTCTCAATTATTCCCCTTCTACCCAGATCTTCAAGATAAGGAATTTAAAACCCACCTAGCAATGGTTCATTCAAGGTTTAGTACGAATACTTTTCCTTCCTGGGATAGAGCTCAACCAAATAGGTATATGTGTCATAACGGAGAAATAAACACACTTAAAGGGAACATAAATGCTATTACAGCTAGGCAAGGTAAAGTAAAGAGCGACAAATTTGGTAGCAAATTATCTGATTTATTTCCCATCGCAGAAACTGACTGCACAGATTCAGGCACTTTTGACAATGTCTTAGAATTTCTCATTTTAAATGGTAGAACCTTAAAAGAGTCAGTAATGATGATGATTCCAGAAGCTTGGCAATCAGATAAAAGCATGGCTGAAGAGAAGAGAAAATTTTATGAATACTCCTCATCACTAATGGAGCCATGGGATGGACCAGCGTCAATAGTTTTTACAGATGGGAATTATGTAGGGGCGGTTTTAGATAGAAATGGTTTGAGACCAAGTCGATACTATATAACTAAAAATGAAAAAGTAATCATGGCTTCAGAAGTGGGAGTCTTATCTGTTCCCCCTGAGGACGTTATTAGTAAAGGACGTTTACAGCCAGGAAGAATGTTTTTAATTGATTTTGAGCAAGGGAGAATGATTCCTGATGAGGAGTTAAAAAAAGATGTCTGCAAACAAAATCCATATATGGACTGGGTAAATAACCAGGTAATTGATTTAGATGACTTAAGCTCTGATGAAGAACCAGAATCATTAGTAAATGATAATTTAATTCCAAGGATGCAGGCCTTTGGATATACCACTGAGACTATGCAATTCATGTTGCTTCCTTTGGTAACAGAATTAAGAGATCCTCTAGGCTCTATGGGAAACGATGCGGCCCTGGCATGCTTATCGGATAAGCCAAGACTACTTTTTGATTACTTTAAGCAATTATTTGCTCAAATCACTAACCCAGCTATAGATTCTATAAGAGAAGAAGTAATCATGTCTCTTGAATGTCTAATTGGACCAGAAGGAAATTTACTTTCTACAAAAGCAGAAAATGCTCATAGATTAAGATTAAAAAACCCAATTCTCTCAAATCTAGAATTAAAATCTATCCAAAAATTAACATCGCATGGATGGAAAACAAAAACAATTGACCTTACATTTATAAAGGAAACTGGATGTAAAGGTATGCTTAACGCTTTAGATTCTATTTGTAATAAAGCGGAGAAAGCAATTGAAGAAGGGTATTCTTTTATAATCCTTTCTGATAAAAATATTTCTAAAGAAAGAACTGCCATCAGCTCCTTACTAGGCTGTTCATCGGTTCATCATCATCTTGTAAATTGTCAAAAAAGAACTCAAATTGGTATTGTAATAGAAACAGGAGAAGCTCGAGAAGTTCATCATCACTGTTTACTCTTTGGCTACGGAGCAGACGCTATTAATCCTTATTTAGCGCTTGAAGCTCTATGGCAATCAAAACTTGATGGATTAATTCAAGATCCAAACCTTAAATCTTTCGAAGATATTGTTCATTCATATAAAAAAGGCACTTCTAAGGGTATTTTAAAAGTGATGGCGAAGATGGGTATTTCTACTCTTCAATCTTACAAAGGTGCTCAGATATTTGAAGCTGTGGGCTTAGCTGATGAAATTATAGAAAAAAGCTTTAAAGGAACTGCTAGTAGAGTTCAAGGAATCAATTTCAAGACCTTGGTTAAAGAGATAGAAAGAAGGCATGAGATAGGATTTCCTGAAATAGATGAATCAAAAATATCTTCATTACAAAATCCTGGAGATTTTCATTGGAGGAGTGGAGGAGATTCTCATATGTGGGATCCAAAAGGTATATCTACCCTTCAGCTAGCCGCACGAAATAATGATGAAGAAGCTTATTGGACCTTTTCAAAACATGCTAATGAAAATACCACAAAAAATAGCACTCTCAGAGGAATGCTCAAATTCAAGTCACAGAATAAATCCATCGACATAGAAGAGGTAGAATCGGAGAAAGAAATTGTTAAGAGATTTGCAACTGGAGCTATGAGTTTAGGTTCTATTTCTACTGAATCTCATGAATCTTTGGCTATTGCTATGAATAAACTAGGAGGCAAATCTAATACAGGAGAAGGTGGAGAAGACCCTATAAGATTTAAACCCATTGATGAGAATATATCTAAAAGATCAGCTATAAAACAAGTTGCTTCTGGAAGATTTGGCGTAACGATGTGGTATCTAACTAATGCTGACGAACTTCAAATAAAGATTGCACAAGGTGCAAAACCTGGCGAAGGTGGTGAACTTCCTGGAAAGAAAGTAGATAAATATATTGCAAAAATTAGACACTCTACACCTGGAGTTGGATTAATAAGTCCTCCTCCACATCATGACATATATTCAATAGAAGATATTGCTCAACTTATCCATGATCTTAAAAATGCTAATAGAGCTTCTAGAATTAGTGTAAAACTTGTTTCAGAAATAGGAGTTGGAACAATAGCCTCAGGAGTAGTCAAAGCTAAAACCGATCATTTAGTTATTGCAGGGCATGACGGAGGAACTGGAGCCTCTCCTCTAACCTCTATAAAACACGCTGGACTCCCCTGGGAACTAGGCATAGCTGAAACGCATCAAACACTAGTTATGAATAATTTAAGATCTAGAGTTGTTTTACAAACTGATGGGCAACTAAAAACAGGGAGGGATGTAGCCATAGCTGCTTTATTGGGAGCTGAAGAGTTTGTTTTTGCAACAGCACCACTTGTAACTTTGGGCTGCATAATGATGAGAAAATGTCACCTCAATACTTGTCCAGTTGGAATTGCTACACAAGATAAAGAATTAAGGAAGAAATTTAAAGGAAAGCCTGAGCATGTTGTAAATTATTTATTTATGGTAGCAAAAGATTTAAGGCTGATCATGGCTGACTTAGGTTTTAAGTCAGTAGAGGAAATGATAGGAAGAGTCGATTATTTAGAGTCTAATGAAGCTATAGATCACTGGAAAAGGAATGGACTTGATTTCTCAAAACTCCTTGAACCTGCTCAAGTGATCTTTAAAGATACAGAAGTTTTCCATACCAAAGATCAGAATCATGGCTTAGAAAAAGCTTTAGACAACTTTCTAATTAAGGAAAGCAGAAAAGCTATCGATGAAGGGATAAAAGTAAACATAAAAACCCCAATACAAAATACAAATAGAGTTGTAGGAACAATGCTTTCTAATGAAGTAGCTAAAGTTTGGGAAGAAAAAGGTCTACCTGAGGATACAATCAATATCAAGTTATTAGGATCAGCTGGTCAGAGTCTAGGTGCCTGGTTAGTTAAAGGGATAACTATGACTCTTGAAGGAGATGCTAATGATTTCGTAGGTAAAGGACTTTCAGGAGGTAAATTAATTATTCATCCACATAAAGAAAGTAAATTCAGAGCTGAAACAAATATGATTCTCGGAAACGTTGCATTATATGGAGCAACAGATGGTGAGGCATATTTTAGAGGTATGGCTTCTGAGAGATTTTGCGTGAGAAATAGCGGAGCAAAGGTTGTAGTTGAGGGTATAGGAGATCATGGATGTGAATATATGACTGGTGGTATCGCAGTTATTCTAGGACCTACTGGAAGAAATTTTGGTGCAGGAATGAGTGGAGGAATTGCCTATGTTTACAACCCCAAGAATGAATTTGAAGAAAAATGCAATAAGGACACCTTCGAGTTAGAAAAATTAGACCGAGAAGATATTTCAACTCTTAAAGAATTAATATCTAATCATTATAGATATACTGAATCTTCAGTTGCCAATACAATCATAAATAATTGGGATAATGAATTAAAATATTTCTGTAAAGTAATGCCTGTAGACTACAAGAGAGTGTTGGAAGAGATGAATTTTGAAAAAAGAAAGATTGTGTAATGGGTAAATCAACTGGTTTTAAAGAATTTGATAGGTCTGTAGAACCTTACAGACCTTCTGAAGAAAGAATACTTGATTTTAAAGAGATTTATACTGAGCATGATGATAAAGAGCTTGCAACACAAGCTTCTCGATGCATGGATTGTGGAGTACCCTTTTGCCAATCAGGGGAAGGTTGCCCTGTTTATAATCTTATTCCTGAATGGAATGACTTAGTTTACAAAGGTAGATGGGAAGAGGCTTTTGACAGGCTTTTGCAAACAAATAACTTCCCTGAAGTAACTGGTAGAGTTTGCCCTGCTGTATGTGAAGGAGCTTGTGTATTAGGAATAACAGAGACTCCTGTTGCCATAAAAAACTTAGAATGTGCCATTGCAGATAGAGGTTATGAAGAAGGGTGGTTAAAACCCATAATTCCTAAATTTAGGACAGACAAGAATATTGCCATAGTAGGTTCAGGACCAGCCGGCTTATCTGCCGCACAACAACTAAATAGCGTAGGACATAATGTAACTGTTTACGAAAGAGCAGATAGAATTGGTGGATTAATGATGTATGGAATTCCTAATATGAAACTAGATAAATCTATTATTGATCTTAGAGTGGAGCAAATGAAGGAAGAGGGGATCTCCTTTAAAATCAATCAAGACATAGGCTCTCAGGAAGGTACTTCAATTGAATCCTTACTAAAAACTAACCATATTGTTTTATTAACGACTGGTGCAACTAACCCAAGAGATCTAGGGATACCTAATAGAGAAGGTCCTGGTGTTTACTTTGCTATGGATTTTTTAAGAAAAAATACAAAGAGTTACTTAGATACCCAACATTTGGACAATAAATATATTAGTGCAAAAGATAAAAGGGTCATTGTCATAGGAGGTTGAGATACTGGCACTGACTGCATTGGCACTTCTTTAAGGCATGAATGTACTTCCTTGATTAATTTTGAAATCATGGCTCAACCTCCCAAGACAAGAGCTGAAAATAATCCTTGGCCATTATTTCCTAGAATACATAAAGTAGACTATGGGCATGAAGAATCTTCCGTGAAATTTGGTTCTGATCCAAGAGTCTACTCAATATCTGGAAAAGAATTCATTAGAAATAGTGCAGGTGTCTTAACAGGGATAAAAACCATAGAAGTTGATAGTAACTTCAAGGAGGTGTCAGGAACTGAAAAAACATGGGAAGCGGATTTAATTTTACTAGCTATGGGATTTTTAGGTCCAGAAAATTACACTTTAGGTTCTACTCAAATCGATTTAGATAAGAAAAGTAACTACAAGGCAGAACATAATATTCATAAGACTAATAACCCTAGAATATTTGCTGCCGGTGATTGCAGGCGAGGACAATCACTTGTTGTGTGGGCTATTAATGAAGGAAGAGCAGCAGCTAGAGAAATAGACCGTGAATTAATGGGCAAAACTGAGCTAATCTGATTTAGACTCTTAAATAAAAATTACTTCCTTAGCCTCATTAAACCTTCTTGAACTGCGGAAGCAACAAGAACACCCTCTCTCGTATAAATACTCCCTCTATTAAAACCTCTAGCATTGCTTGCACTAGGACTATCAGTAGCATACAACAACCACTTATCCATCTTAAATGGTCTATGAAACCACATTGCATGGTCTAAACTAGCTGATTGAAGTTTTCCAGCTGCCATTCCTAGACCATGAGGATTATATGAGGTACCTAAAAGGCCCATATCTGATGCGTAAGCTAATATAGCTTGATGAAGAGTTAGATCATCAGGTAATTTTCCTACTGTTCTCATCCACATATATCTATAAGGAGGCCTTTTTTTTGGTTGAAACATATCTTCTACATGAGGATATCTTAGCTCTAAAGGTCTCTCTCTTAAAAAAAAGTCTCTCATTGACTCAGGTATCTTTTCAGCATTTTCCATTCTGATCTTTATATCACTTTGACATTTATCAGGGCCGGGTATATCGGGCATGTCTATCTGATGTTGCAATCCTTTTTCTTTAATATGAAAAGATGCTGACATATTAAAAATAGGTTCCCCTTTTTGAATAGCAACCACCCTTCTGGTTGTAAAACTACCCCCATCTCTGATTCTATCTACATCATAGATAATTGGGTAATTCATATCTCCTGGCCTTAAAAAATACCCATGCAATGAGTGTGCTATTCTCTCTTTTGGTACAGTCTTTAATGCAGCATAAAGAGCTTGGCCTAAAACCTGACCCCCAAAAACTCTAGGTCCCCCTATATTCTCACTCTGACCCCGAAATAAATTTTCTTCTAAGGACTCTAAATTTAATAATTTTATTAATCTAGTTAATACTTTTTTTGCCATAATAATTATTCAAAATTTCTATTCTTCCACCATGGATAAAAGTCCGGCATATCTTTGCTAACTTTACTTGGAAAATTAGCTTCTCGCTTTTCTAAAAATGAATCCACTCCCTCTTTAACATCTTTACCTCTGCCGAGTTCATATATGGCTCTAGAATCTATTTTATGGGCTTCCATAGGATGATCAGCGCCCAACATTTTCCACAACATTTGTCTTGTCATTGTTATTGAAACTGGCGAAGTATTGTCAATAATCTCTTGTGCTATCTTTAAAGCTTCATTATATAAAGAATTATTATCATGAATTGATCTTATTAGGCCCCCAGATAAGGCTTCATCAGCAGAGAATACTTTTCCGGTATAAGTCCATTCTAAAGCTTTACTTATTCCAACTATACGGGGCAAAAACCAACTAGAGGCTGCTTCTGGAACTAAACCTCTTCTTGCAAATACAAAACCAATTTTTGCTTCATTGCTAGCTAATCTGATATCCATTGGAAGGGTCATTGTTATTCCAACACCGACAGCTGGTCCATTTATAGCCGCAATCATCGGTTTTGGGCATTCATAAAAGGCTAGAGTCGTTCTACCACCTCCGTCCCTTATCCATTCTAATTCCTCGTTTTTACTTGGAGATTCTCCTTTATTATTTCTGACATCTCTATTAAAAGTATTTGCTCCTGCCCCTAAATCGGCTCCAGCACAAAACCCTCTACCTTCTCCGGTGACAATAATAACCCTTACCTCATCATCCTCACCTGCTATTCTAACTGCCTCTATTAAATCATCCATCATTTGCCCATTGAAGGCATTTAAACGGTCTGGTCTATTAAGTTTTATAGTTAGAATTTTATCTTTTATCTCATAAAGTATAGTTTCAAATTTCATATTTCATCCTTCATATTATATAGTGTGATCAACTTCAATAGCTGGATTTTCTCCTGAAGACCCTGAGGGTTTAGCTGGTATACCAGCTACAGTAATATGCTCTTTAACATTTTCAAGCACTACACTTCCTGCTGCTACTTTTGCATACTTTCCCACTTCTACATTCCCTAAAATAATAGACGCACTACTTAAAAGAACACCTTCCCTTATTTTAGGATGTCTATCTCCTCTTTCTTTACCTGTGCCGCCAATAACAACTCCAGAAAATATAGAAACATTGTCTTCAACTACAGCTGTTTCTCCTATAACAACACCCGTTCCATGATCAATCATAACTCCATCGCCAATAGAAGCAGCTGGATGGATATCCACACCATAAACTTCTGAAGCCCTACTTTGAAAAAATAAAGCTAAAGTATGCCGTTGATTATTCCATAGCCAGTTAGCTACTCTATGAGATTGAAGCGCTCTAAAGCCTTTGTAAAATAAAATAGGCGTTGAATAGAACTTGCATGCTGGATCTCTTTCTTTAACTGCCACTAAATCTTTTGTCACACCTGCTAAAATTTCTTTCTTTTCTTTCATAGATTCTCTAATGATATTCCGAATCATTAACGGAAGAACTGAAGACGTTGAAAGATCGTTTGCTAACTGATTTGCTATAGCAGAAGAAAAAGAATGATGCTCTAAAATCATACTATGAAAAAAACTTGCTAGTACAGGTTCTGCCTTTACCCGTTTAAGGGTTTCTTCCTGAATTGTTTCCCAAACTTTGGTTACATTTACCTGTGTCATCTTCCATTAGAATTAAATATAAGTATTCTACTCTACTAAGAGACCTTGCTGAAATAATTCAAATAGGGATAATAAACATCCTTTTTTTATAAGAAGCATATATGACAAATATTAATACTGAATATTCTGATAAAACGCCCGACATAGAGCTAGATGTTTTACAAACTTTTGATTTAGACGTGGATTTAAAAGTCCCTGGATTTAGCGAACCTAATGAATATGTTCCTAGTATAGATTCTACTTATCAATTTGATAAAGATACAACCTTGGCAATTCTTGCTGGCTTTACACATAATAGAAGGGTTATGATTCAAGGTCTTCATGGATCAGGTAAATCAACTCATATAGAACAAGTTGCAGCAAGATTGAACTGGCCCTGTATAAGAGTAAATCTAGATAGTCATATTAGTAGAATAGATCTCTTGGGAAAGGATGCAATTGTCTTGAGAGATGGAAAGCAAGTTACTGAATTTAAAGAGGGTATATTGCCCTGGGCATTACAAAGTTCTACCGCTTTAGTTTTTGATGAATATGATGCAGGTAGACCTGATGTTATGTTTGTAATTCAGAGGATTCTAGAAGTTGAAGGAAAACTAACATTACTAGATCAAAATAAAGTTATCACGCCGCATCCATACTTTAGACTCTTCTCAACTGCTAATACTGTAGGACTAGGTGATACTTCAGGTCTATATCATGGAACTCAGCAAATAAATCAAGGTCAAATGGATAGATGGCATATTGTAAGCCCATTGAATTATTTAGAGGCCGAACTAGAACTCAGGGTTATCTTGGCAAAAGTCCCAAGCTTTAATAATCAAAAAGGGATAAAAGAGGTAAAAGATATGATCTCTATAGCTAATCTTACAAGACAAGGATTCAATAATGGAGATATATCAACCCTAATGTCTCCTAGGACTGTTTTAAGTTGGGCTGAAAATACTATTATCTTTCAAAATAGAGAAAAAGCTTTTGAATTAACCTTTTTAAATAAATGTGATGAAACTGAAAGAACTATCATAGCTGAATATTATCAAAGATGCTTTGATGAAGAATTAACTGATTCTATTTCTGAATCTTTAGAAGAAAAAGAATCGGCCTAAATGTCTGGAAACTCTAACTCTAATGAATCAGTAAAGGATGCTGTAGCTTCAACAATAAGAGCTATAGCGAAAGATCCTAATCTAGAAATTAATTTTGGCGGTCTTGCAAATAATACAAAAAACTCTATTTCTTTTCCAAACCCGCCAACTTTAAAAAATAAGTTACCTGAATTCAGAGGAAATGCAGATGCTGTTGCCTGCGCAAAAAGATATAGAAATGAACAAATTTCTGTTGATACAGGAAGCTTAAAGATAAATAACTTACTAATTCAACTTGAAGATATTAGAGTCGAAATATTAGGTTCTAAAAATTTTAATGGAATACAAGCAAATCTAAAAAAAAGATATGAAAAAAAATGCATCATATCAGAACTTGATAATGATCAAGAGGAAGCCCTGCCAATAGCACTTGAAGGTTGGCTAAGACAACTCCTTCTTCATGAGAAGTCTTCTAAAGCTACTTCAAAATATCTAGATCCTTGGAAAAATATTTTTAATTCTAAAGGTTCAATTTTTAAAAAAGAACTAGAAAATTCTCTTGAAAGCCAAGTAGAGTTTTCTGAAGTTGCCAGAAAATTATTACATGCTCTAGAAATAGAAGACAAAATTTTAGAAGAAAATGAAATACAAGAATCTGATCCTCAACAATCTGAAGAAGATAATTCAGAAGATAATTCAGAAGAAGAGGAAGGCTCCTCTGAAAATAACCCTTCCGAAGAAATAGAAAACGAAGAGGAGATGCAAGAAGGTGAATCTGATGAGATGGGAGCAGAAAATTTTGTTGATGATTTAGAAAATTCCTCAGCAAATCATTCTTGGCTTGAACAACTAGTACAACAACAAAATAATTTTACTTATAAAGTTTTTACTAGAGAATTTGATGAAGAAATAGATGCCACTGATCTATGTACTTCTGAAGAATTAAACCGTTTAAGAAAGCATCTTGATCAATTGATGGGGCCTAGTAAATCAACTATATCTAAGCTAGCTAATAGACTGCAAAGACTTCTGATGGCACAACAAAACAGGTCTTGGGAATTTAATAAAGAAGAAGGCATCTTGGATTCTTCCAGATTGCATAAGATAATTTTAGATCCAGTAAGTCCTTTGACCTATAAAGTAGAAAAAGATACAGAATTTAGAGATACAGTTGTTAGCATCCTAGTAGATAGCTCTGGATCAATGAGGGGGAGGTCAATGACAGTTGCAGCAATTAGTGCAGATATTATAAGTACGACATTGGAGAGATGTAATGTAAAAACAGAAGTACTTGGGTTTACAACCTCTCAATGGAAAGGAGGAGAAAGTAGAAAACTTTGGACGGAATCAGGAAAAGGCATAAACCCTGGAAGATTAAATGACTTAAGGCATATAATATTTAAATCTGCAGATACTCCTTGGAGAAGAGGTCATAAAAACTTTGGCCTAATGCTAAGGGAAGGACTATTAAAAGAAAATGTTGACGGAGAGGCATTAATTTGGGCTCACGATAGATTAATAAAAAGACATGAACAAAGAAAAATTCTTATGGTTATTTCAGATGGAGCTCCTGTAGACGATAGCACTCTTTCTACTAACCCCACTAATTACCTTGATATGCATTTAAGACAAGTTATTAACTCTATAGAAAATAATTCTCCTGTTAATCTAATTGCAATAGGAATAGGTCATGATGTTACAAGATATTACAAAAAAGCTGTGACTATTCATAGAGCCGAAGAACTTGGTGGTGTTATGCTTGATCAATTAACAAACCTTTTTAGTCAAGAAGAATAAACATTTACAGGGGTTTAGCATTTGATAATCTTCTCCTTTTTGTAGATTAAAATTTAAACAAATGCTAATGTTAGAATCCAGAATATGGAAATTTAATCTAAATATTCATAAAACCTTTTTTTTGGGGAAAATATGGCTATGAAAATTACCAAAGTTGAGGCTTGTCCTAAAGAAATGCGCTTCTTTAAAGACGAAGACATTGAATCAAAACTCAAACCGCAACATATAGAAGATATAATTGAAATATTTCAAACACCTTTAACAGGTTCTTATAATTGGGATTATACGGTAGCTGATAATAGATTAAAAAAATTATACGAACTAGGCAAAGAGCTTAACTGGAATACAACTACTGACCTAGATTGGACGCAAGACCATTATCCTTTAGATCAATGGGCTTCTAATGCTGATATGCAGCAATTTAAAGGATTTGGACCCTATGATAAACTATCAGAAAAAGAAAAAATAGAATTTAGCTGGCATATCTTGGCTAGCGGTCTTAGCAACATAACACATGGAGAACAAGGCGCTCTTCTCGTTGCCTCGCAACTAGTCTCCTGTGCTCCGACCTATCAAGCTAAACTCTATGCAGCATCTCAAACTTTTGATGAAGCTAGACACGTAGAAGTTTTTAATAAATATTTACAAGAAAGAATAGGTTGGACTTATCCTATTATGCCAGGCTTAAAGCTTTTATTAGATAAGATACTAACAGACCCTAGATGGGACCTTAAATTTATAGGAATGCAAATTATCATAGAAGGTTTAGCTCTAGCTGCTTTTGAAAGAACAAGAATAAGTTCAATGGACCCGCTTTTAAAGGATATTTTCTATCTAGTAATTAGAGATGAAGCGAGGCATGTCACTTTTGGCGTTAATTACCTAGAAGATTTTGTTTCAACCCTTTCAGCAGAAGAAAGGCAAGATAGAGCCGAGTTTGCTTATGAGGCTTGTGTGGTAATGAGAGATAGATTTACCTCTACTAATGTTATGAATCATTATGGCTGGAATTTTGATGAAGCCACTGAATTTTCGAACCAATCTGAGAGCGCTCATATATTTTTAAATCTATTATTCTCAAAAATTATGCCAAACTTAAAAAGAATTGGCTTGTTGACAGATGAAGTTTCAGAGAAATACGAAAAAATGGGAATTCTAGAATTTCAAAATTTAGAAGACGATGGTCAAACCAGTTGGGAAGAATTATCCAAACCTCTTGAATACGAAACTAAATTAGCTTGAAAAAGATGAAAATAACTAAAATAAGCCAACCGCCTGCAGGTCCAAGAGCATTTGATCTCCCTGAAAACTTCAATAAAGAACATCTAGAAGATATCGTAGAAATCTTCCAAACACCCCTCACGGGAAGTTATAACTGGGACTATACGGATGCAGATACAAGAATAAAGAAACTATACGAGCTGGGAAAAGAACTTAATTGGAGTGGATCTATAGATTTAGATTGGTCGAAAGGAATAAGTAAAGATGAATTTCCCACTAAACCTGAGATTATGGACAGGATGGAAGGCGTCTTAGGTGACCTTTCTGAAGAAAAAAAGTTAGAGTATATGAGACATGATTCAGCTTGGTCTTTAAGTCAATTTTTACATGGAGAACAAGGCGCTCTTCTCGTTGCCTCGCAACTAGTCTCCTGTGCTCCGACCTATCAAGCTAAACTCTATGCTGCATCTCAAACTTTTGATGAAGCTAGACACGTAGAAGTCTTTGCAAGATATCTACAACAAATCCAAGGTATTGAATATCCTATAAATAAGAACCTTAAGTTTTTACTTGATAAGATTCTTACAGATCCTAGATGGGATCTTAAATTTATAGGAATGCAAATATGCATTGAAGGATTAGCCCTGGCAGCTTTTCAAACTACAAAAGAAACTTCTAATTGTCCATTATTACGACAGCTCGTGCACTACGTTATTAGAGATGAAGCTAGACATGTAACTTTCGGTGTAAATTATTTACAAGATTTTTTCCAAACCTTATCGAAAGAAGAGCTTGCTGAAAGAGCTCAATTTGCATATGAAGCTTGTGTAGTTATGAGAGATAGATTTGTTAATACTGAATTACCTGCAAGATTCTTTAAAATATCTGAAGAAGAAGTTATGGAAATGATAGCCCAAGATGAGGGTCAAATTACTTTTAGGAATCTTCTGTTCTCGAGGGTAATGCCAAACCTAAAAAAAATAGGTCTCTTAACTGATGAAATGTTGCCTCTTTATGAAAAGCTAGGACTGAGCAACTATATTGATGCTGATAGTGATTTTGAGATTGATTGGGCTCAATTAAATACACCTTTGGAAGGTTCAAAAGAAATTGATGAACAATCTGAAGAACAATGGAAAGAAACAAAGAAAGTTTTACATAATCTCTCTTAATTCGAGAAGAATATTGATATGAATATCCAGACTATAGCTACAAAACTTTTATTTAAACTGCCTAAACCAATTCTTTCAAGTTTAATGCGATCAATGCCAAAGTCAAAAAAAGAAGTAACTGAAACTCCTTGGCATTTGAAAGGTAATTGGGCTCCTGTAAAAGAAGAAATCACTGTAAGAGACTTAGAGATAAATGGAGAGATCCCTAAAGAATTAAATGGTATGTATGTTCGAAATGGCATGAATCCAGTTTCTGGATGGAGCGATCATTGGTTCTTTGGTAATGGAATGTTACACGGAATAAGTATTAAAGATGGAGAAGCTAGTTATACAAATAAATATGTTAAAACTCCTTACTATGAGAAGGATATGGACATGATGGAAGGGTCTTTTGATTTAAAAGCTTCCCCAGCTAATACCCATGTAATAAAACATGCTAATAAAATTTTAACTCTTGAAGAAGCCCATTTACCTTGGGAGGTAGATGAAAATTTAGACACACTTGGAGTTCATGACTTCAATGGTAAGCTTGATACGCCCATGACTGCCCACCCTAGAATATGCCCCGAAACAGGGGAACTATTATTCTTTGGATATCAAATGATGGCTAAACCTTATTTAACCTATCATCGTGTATCAGAAAAAGGGGAACTAGTTCAGTCGGAAGCTATAGATATTCCTAGGCCGGTTATGATGCATGACTGGAACATAACTAGAAACTATGTGATCTTTATGGACCTTCCATTAGTTTTTGATATTGGACAAGCCACTAATGGCTCAGATCCATTTGGATTCAAACCAGAATGCGGAGCTCGCTTAGGTATCATGCCAAGAACTGGATCTAATAAGGATGTAAAATGGATTGAAATAGATCCATGCTTTGTTTTTCACCCCATGAATGCATATGAAGAAGATAATAAAATAATTCTACATGTATGTAGACAGAATAAGGCTATGGTTGGAGGAATGAATGAAATTTATGGCGGAGAAGAAACAACAGGCAAATTATGGAAATGGACCATAGATCTTCAATCTGAATCATGCCTAGAAGAGCAAATTGATGATAAATCATGTGATTTTGCTAGAGTAGATGATAGAAGAATTGGCCTAAAAGCAAAAAATGGTTACACAATGGAAATTGATGAGAAGGCTAACTCTCTTACCTTTGGAAATCATCTCTATAAATTTGACTTAGAAAAGAATAAACGAATAGATCACAACTTAGGCAAAAATATAGTTGGAGGAGAACCCGCTTTTGCTCCAAACCCAGATAAATCATCTGAAGATGAAGGTTGGGTTCTATCTATTGTTTATGATAAAGATTTAAACAAATCTAAATTAGTTATCATAGATACAAAGAATTTTGATAAAAAAGCTATAGCGGAAATTATATTACCGGAAAGAGTTCCGTTTGGAGCGCATGGAAACTGGCTCTCTAATTAAACTGATCAAAGTAGATGTTTCACGGGCAACTTTGCCCTTCCCCAGAACATAAAGGGTCCTACTCGTTCTCCTTCATTTACGAGAGTTAACTTGGGGAATCGTTTACGAAGAGCAATTAATGTCACTCTCGTTTCTAACTTTGCTAATTCCCTGCCAATACAAACATGAATACCCACACTAAAAGTTAATATTTTCTTTCCTTTTCTATGCACATTAAATTCATTTGGATTCTGAAAAACCTCTGGGTCTCGGTTTGCAGCTCCATAATGCATCATTACCTTAGTGTTGGCAGGTATTATAATCCCTCCTAAGTTTACATCTCGAGACGTAGTCTTATATAAACCTAGTAAAGGGGGATCAAAGCGCAAACTCTCGTTTATAGCATCATCTAAGTCAATCTTATCTTCTGTAAATTCTCTCCACAAATTGTCTATAGTTAATAATCTCCAAATTAAATTAGAAATTAAAGATGTTGTAGTTTCATTGCCTGCTACAAAAATTTGGGTCGCCAAACCTACACTTTCATCATCTGAAAGATATTTATCTTCCTGCTTGGCATGTGCTATCAAGGACAACAAATCTGAATCAGATTTTCTTCTTTTTTTATGAATTTGCTTTAAAAGATACTCTCTCATTTCATTAAGCTGATCAGCATACTCCAATGGGTCCTCTGAACACATGTTAGCCACGCTAGCATCTGCCCATTTTTTAAATTTATCTATGTCATCAGTAGGAATTCCTAAAATCTCACAAATGATTATTACCGGCAGAGGAAAAGATAGGTCATCATGCACATCCCAAACTTCTTTTTTTGTAACTTTATCTAACAACATTTCAACTATTTCCTGTAAACGAGGTTCCAAGTTTTGTATTTGTTTAGCTAAGAAATCATGTTGTATAAGTTTTCTTATATAAGTGTGATGAGGAGCATCTGATATTACACCCTGAGCTGGTTGAAAATTTGGGCCATTACCATGACCTTCTAGATAAGTATCTGAATCTAAAAGAGAGTTATTAACATCATCATATCTAGAAAATATAAAGAATGGAGGATTATATTTATCATAAAAATAAGCTCTGTCATTATTCAATAATTTATTTGCAGTGATAGAAGGATCATTCATTTCCTTTACACTCAAAAGATCTATATCAGATTTAATATTCATCTATAAATTCTAGTTTAACTTTCTAATGAATGCTATTTCAAAGAAACCTTCTTGTGAAGATCTTCTATTAATAGCTTGATAATCTTTGCCAAGATTTAGTTTACTTGTAAAAAGATAAGTCTCTTTCTCTACTTGATAAGATAACTTTAAAGTCCTTTGCCTCTTCTTGGAAGCTAAATTAAATTCTAATTCTTCGAAAATTACTTCTCCATATTTTGTTCTAGCTGAAGGAACATTCAAGATCATACTACCTTTGTAAATAGATAATGGTTGAAAAAAATAAAGCCCAAAAGAATCATTAGGTAAAAATGCATCATCTTTATAGATACCAAAGGATAGAGCATTTGAATCTATATTTCATTTGATTTAATTAAACTTAAATCATTAAAATTATTGTCTGTAGACCCAAGATAAAATGAAGACATGATTTTAAAACCGGAGATAAATCTTGAAGCAGTAAGCCCTTGAAACCTAGTATATGCTGGATTCTTTGAACTGAATGCCCCTAAAAAAGAATTCCCTAGAAGTCCTGACTTTTCCTTTATAGAACCTAGAACTATGGAAAAATTATACTTTAGAAATTCTTTTTTAAATTCCAACATATAACCCGATGTTTCTGGTCCTTCAAAGAAATGTTCATCTAATTTAGAATTTCCATTAAATAATACTGCACTCAAAGAAGAAGAATTAGTTAGACCATAACCCCCTCCTAGAAAAGAACCTCTGGAAGCAAAAAGTAAATAAGGTGAAGAAAAAACTTCAAAATCAGAGTTATTTTCATTTAAAGCATGACTAAAATATTCAGAAGGCTCTTTACCATACCCAGCAAATAAAAAAGTTGAATAATCGGACTTATGAAAAAGAGAAAAAGAATCAAAATTCCTTAAATTCTTAGCCCACAATATAGGGCCAAGGTTTTGCTCTGGGTTTAATTTATCTCTATAACTTAAAGATAACTGCATATATTCTGAAACATTATATTTATAACTTCTTATTGCTCTTAATGGGTCTGAATAATAAGAACTAAGCCATTTAATTGAAGGTCTTTTATTTATAATTATTGAATTTAAAGGCATGTAAAAAGGAGCTCCTAATTCATCAAAAATAACTATGCTTTTTCCTAAGGAAGCTTCTAATAAACTATTACCGATCAACCCTGTATAACTTATAAAAGAGGTGGACTTAGGTATGAGATCCCTTGAAAGAGATAAGGATGTAGCTATCATCATTTGGCCAACAGGTCTGGTTGCAGCATCCAGGTCTAAAAGGCCCTGACCATAAATTGAAGAGTCGGAGTACATCCCAGATTTATTTGCTGTTTTAAATAGGCGATCAACTATTTCAGAACCTCCTATTTGATCTTTAAAGAAATCAACTAATAAGGCTATACCACCAGTGACATGCGGAGCTGCCATAGAAGTACCACTAAAAAGCCTATATTCATTATTTATAGGTGGGTCCTCACTGTATGCACTATTAATAGATCTTCCTGGTGCAGCCATACAATAATCTTTAGAAACGCCACATCTGCTTGAAAATGAACTTATTTCTCCTGATTCATCCACTGAAACTACAGCTATAGTATGTCCCTGTAATTCATCTATCATAAAGGCCATACCAGCAAATACCTCTGGATTTGAATAATCTACACCTTGGTCAGCATATGCTCCTGCATTTCCAGCAGACCAAACAAATATAGTTTTATCAACATTTGCAACATTTTGTTGAGCCATTACTTCTATAGTCTTAGGGAATGCATATCTTATATTTTCTTCACTATAATCAGTGATATTACCTTGAAAACCAAAACTGCCATTAACAACATCCACTCCATCTCTAATAAAAATACTTTCATAATAAGACTGAAAATTGTCATAACCAGTATAATCTATGGAAGGATCGATCTCAGCAGGCTCATAATTTTCCGAGGCAGTTCCAAGTTTTATTTCAATGAAAAGAATCTCGGCATCAAATGCAACTCCATGCATACCCTTGTTATCTTTTTCTCCTGAAATGATAGCTGTTACATGGGTACCATGTCTTTTTTCGTCTATTGAAGGCGGCGAATCTTCATCATAAGTTGTATATATTTTTTTAAATTTATTAATACCATCCAATTCTTGATGAAAATAATCAACTCCAGTATCCATAACTCCTACAAGGGCACCTTTCCCTGAAGCTCCTCTTGCATAAGCAGATGAAGTTTTTATTAGAGATAAACCATATTGATTTTTATATTCAGTGCTTTGCTCAATTAACAATTTCTCAGCATCAAAATCTACAGTTGTAGAACCTGCAATTGATTGATCAGATGAATTTGATGTTGGGATGGAATTAGATACTGTTGGAGAGACTTGATTTGATCCACTACTTCCACCACCTCCACAGGATATTAATCCTATAAAGATAACAATATTAATTATAATTTTTAACATAAGAGAATAATTTATTATCTGTTACTAGATATAGTTTATATCTATACTTACATCTTATTAACACTCTTTTGTTAAATATTAAATGTATATCTCAATTGATTTTGGAATTACCAATACTGATATTCTTTTAGATAAAGAAAAGAAGTTAATTCATGCTGTCGTCCCTAGCGATGGTATACCTAATGATCAATTTATAATAGATTTAATAAGCGAAATGGGTACTTCGGAATCTACAATTCAAGGAATAGCCGTTACTGGCGGTCATCATCAGAAATTAAGTAACCAAGTTTCTAATATACCAATTTTTCATGTCAATGAAATTGAAGCTATTGGAGCAGGAGGAATGGAGTTGAGTAAACTTAATAAGCCAGCAATAGTTGTTAGTGCTGGATCTGGAACTGCTTGTGTACTTTCTAATAATGGAAAGTATATTCATTGTTCTGGTACTGGCCTTGGGGGAGGAACAATTATTGGACTCTCTAAGTTAATTATTAATGAAGATAATCCTGACAAGATTCAACATCTTGCTGAAAACGGAGATCATACAAATACAGATTTAATCCTCAGTGAAGTAGTCACAGGACCTATAGGTAAACTTCCCTCGGATAGTTCAGCTGTTAATTTTGGGAAGATTGGTAAAAGAAATAAGGAAATATCAAAGGAGGATATAGCTGCTGGTATTATTAATATGGTAAGTCAAACAATTACTAGAATTGTGGCTTCTGCGTCTATAAGTTTTAAAGTTAAAGATATAGTTATTGTGGGAAGAACATCCCAATTTATCTCTCTAAGAAATGCTTTTAAGCAAGCTGAAAATATTACAAACATCGAGGTATATTTTCCTGACAAAGGGGAATACGCATCTGCCTTAGGAGCATTAAAAATGATGCAAAAAAAAGCCCCAGTATAAACTAGGGCTTTTAAGAAAAATCCTGACGATGTCCTACTCTCACATAGTTAAACTATACTACCATCGGCGCTAAGCATCTTCACTTCTGAGTTCGGAATGGTATCAGGTGGTTCATACTTGCTATGTTCATCAGGAATAAACTTATAAATTCAATCTAAATATTACTTAACTAACAAAGTTATTTGGTGTTATATGATCAAGCCGATCGAGCAATTAGTACAGGTTAGCTCAACACCTTACAGTGCTTACACATCCTGCCTATCAACGTCCTAGTCTTGAACGGCTCTTAAAGGACCCGAAGGTCCAGGGAAAACTAGTCTTGAAGGGGGCTTCCCGCTTATATGCTTTCAGCGGTTATCCTTTCCGAACATAGCTACCGGGCAATGCCAATGGCATGACAACCCGAACACCAGGGGTTCGTTCACTCCGGTCCTCTCGTACTAGGAGCAACTCTTCTCAATTTTCCAACGCGCACGGCAGATAGGGACCGAACTGTCTCACGACGTTCTAAACCCAGCTCGCGTACCACTTTAAATGGCGAACAGCCATACCCTT
>JAQWNM010000002.1 GCA_029268615.1 SAR86 cluster bacterium
GCATCAGCTGAAGAAGCATCAGCTGAAGAAGCATCAGCAGAAGAAGCATCTGTAGAGGAAGCCCCTGCAGAAGAAGCATCAGCTGAAGAAGCATCAGCTGAAGAAGCATCAGCAGAAGCCCCTGCAGAAGAAGCATCTGTAGAGGAAGCCCCTGCAGAAGAAGCATCAGCTGAAGAAGCATCAGCAGAAGCCCCTGCAGAAGAAGCATCTGTAGAGGAAGCCCCTGCAGAGGAAACTAAATCTTCAGATAAAAAAGAAGATTAATCTAGTTTAGAGTTATGAATTCTCGGTCCCAAGACCGAAATATCCAATTAGCAAAGGTAGGCAAACCTCACGGAATTAAGGGTTGGTCTTTTGTACATTACTACGGCGATGATGTATCTACTTTTTCAAAGTATAAGAATTTATTCACTTTAGATAAAAAAAAAGAGAAACCCATCCTAATCAAACAATTTAAAACTATAAAAGATAAACTTATAGTTCAGTTTGATGAATCTAATGATAGAGATGATGCTGAAAAATTAAGAGGAATTGATATATATATTTCTTCAAAAGATTTACCTAATCCTAAAGAAGGCATATATTATTTATATGAGCTAGAAGGCCTAGATGTTTTAAATTTTGAATTAATTAATTTAGGCAGAGTGGAATCTTTTATTACAACTGGTGCAAATGATGTGATGGTTTTAGAATCAACGATAGATAGTGTAGATGATAGGATAAGATTAATACCATATTTAGTAGAAGAAAATTCCATAGAAGTAAATCTAAAAGAAAAAAGAATAAATATTAATTGGAAGGAAAACTTTTAGTTCTCAATTAGATGAGATTTGATGTAGTAACTCTTTTCCCAGAAGTCATATCTAAAGCTGTTAGCTTTGGTGTAACTGGAAAAGCATTTGAGAGAGGTATTGCAACCCTGAATACTTGGAATCCAAGAGATTATGCTGATAATTCTTCAAGACGAATTGACGATAAACCCTACTCTGGAGGACCGGGCATGCTAATGCAGGTTGGTCCAGTGATGAAAACCATAGAAGCAATTAAAACAGACTCTTTAAAGCCAACTCATGTTATTTATTTAACACCTCAAGGCAAACCTTTAAAGCAGAATAGAGTTAAGGAGCTTTCCTCTTTACCAAGTATTACTCTATTGTCTGGAAGATATGAGGGCATAGACCAACGAATACTAGATAAAGGAGTAGATGAAGAGATTTCAATTGGAGACTATATTGTGAGCGGTGGCGAGTTTCCAGCATTAATTCTTATGGATTCTATTGTTCGTCTTTTAGATGGTGTCTTGGGAGAAAAAGATTCAATTAATGATGAATCTTTTGAAAATAATTTACTAGAGTATCCTCAATATACAAGACCAGAAAATAGCCCATATGGTAAAGTTCCCTCTATTCTACTTGGAGGCAATACAAATTCCATAGATAGATGGAAACTTAAACAATCTCTCATTAAGACTTTATCTAAGAGGCCAGATTTAATGCAAGATAAAGAGCTGACTTCTTTAGAAAAAGAGCTTTTTGATGAAATTAAGGATGAAGATAAGACATAATCTGTTAGAATCACGCCCTTAAACTTAGTATAAGGTTAAAAAGTGAGTAAAAATAAGTATGTGCAAGAGGTAGAAAAGCCTCAATTAAAAGAAATTCCTCCTTTTTCTCAAGGGGATGCTGTTTTAGTCCAAGTAAAAGTTAAGGAAGGCACTAGGGAAAGACTGCAGCCATTTGAAGGAATAGTATTAGCTGTTAAAAAAAGATCTTTAGGATCTTCGTTTATATTGAGAAAAATTTCTAATGGCGTAGGAGTGGAAAGAACTTTTCAGACCCATAGTCCTTTGATTGAAAGCATTACAGTAAAAAGAAAAGGTGATGTTAGGCAAGCTAAGCTATATTATTTAAGAGATAGATCTGGAAAATCTGCTAGGATTAAGGAAAAAATATAAATAGTCATTTATTTTATGACAAGTTTTACAAATAATTCTGTAAAGCTAGTAGATGGTTTTATTGACTCAGTTTGGCTTGAAAAAGGTTTAAGTCAAAACACGCTAGAAGCCTATAGACGAGATATAATTAGTTTCTCTAATTGGTCTTGTAAAAAACAAAGAAGTTTAATATCAGCAGATAAATCCCTAGTTCTAGATTATTTAGCATTCAGATTAAAAGAAGGATATAGCAGTAAGTCAACTTCAAGACTTTTATCTAGTCTAAGATCGTTTTATTCTTATCTTCTTTTCAATTCTTTAATAAAAAATAACCCAACTTTAAAAATAGACAATCCAAAAATTGGCTTTTCTTTACCTAAAGTTATTTCCGAAGAGGAAGTCGAAAAATTAATGTCTTCGCCAGATGTAAGGAGTTCAATTGGCTTAAGAGATAGAGCAATGTTAGAGTTACTCTATGCTTCGGGTTTGAGGATTTCTGAACTAATTTCTTTGGATGTCACTAGTTTAAATTTAAGACAAGGATCCGTTCAGGTAATGGGGAAAGGTCAGAAAGAAAGAATGGTCCCAATGGGAGAGCAAGCAATTGTCTGGATAGAAAAGTATATATTTGAAGCTAGACCTATACTTGTATTAAAAAATACTAGTATTTCTGAGCTTTTTTTAAGTAAAAGAGGAAGAAGAATGACCAGACAAGCCTTTTGGTATAGGATAAAACACTATAGTAGCATTTCAGATATACAAAACCAATTGTCGCCGCATACCCTTAGACATGCATTTGCTACACATCTTCTTAATCACGGTGCTGATCTTAGGAGTATCCAACTTTTATTAGGTCATGCTAGCTTATCAACAACCCAAATATATACTGAAGTTGCTAAGCATAGAATGAAAGAAATCCATCAAAAGCATCATCCAAGAGGATAAAATGAAAATCAAAAATATTTTATTAGTTATCTTGATTATCACTTCAATTAATATCCTTAACTCATGCAGCGATAATACAACTGAAAGTTCTTTAGAAGAAATTCAGAAGAAAGTTAGTTCTATACTTCCGGACTCTGTTAATCTTGTGAGTATCGAAAAAACAGATATGGATCAATTTTATGAACTAAAATTTAATGATATGGAGTCTCTTTATGTAACAAATAATGGAAATTATCTTATATCGGGAGATATATTTGAGATTTCTCGAGGTGAGTTAATTAATAAATCCTCCCAAAGAAAAGAAAAAGAAAGACAAAAAGTATTGACTTCTATAGATGAAAATGAATTTATATCCTTTTTAGCTAAAAAACCTAGGTTTAAAATCTATGTATTTACAGATGTTGACTGTACGTATTGTAGAAAATTTCATGATCAAATAAATATATATAATTCTTTAGGTATAGAAGTTAATTATTTAGCATTTCCAAGATCTGGATTAGGATCTGAATCTTATAAAAAAATGTTAACAGCATGGTGTTCACCTAATCCGCAAGAAGTATTAACATCCTTAAAATTGGGAGTTCTAGTTGAAGAAAATCTTTGTAATAATAGTGCCGTAGAGAAACATTTTAATTTAGGTAATAGTTTAGGCGTAAAGGGTACTCCATCTATCATGACATCTGAAGGAAAATTAATACCCGGATATTTATCTCCAGAAGAATTGATAAAACAACTAGGGATTTAATCTATTAAAAGTTATGGACGCAAATTTTCCAAGAATAAACCAACTTCCCCCTTATGTTTTTGATGAAATTCAAATGCTAAAGATGTCAGCTAGAAGACGAGGAGAGGATATTATTGATTTTGGTATGGGGAATCCAGATCAGCCTACTCCAAATCCAATAATTCAGAAATTAATAGAATCTTCTTTGAGACCAGATACTCATAGATATTCCCAGTCTAGAGGAATACCTCGTCTTAGAAAATCAATATGCGATTGGTACCAAAGAAGGTACAACGTAGATTTAGATGTTGAAAAAGAAGCCGTAGTTACTTTGGGGTCAAAGGAAGGTTTAGGGCATTTAGCTTTGGCAACATTAGATAAAGGTGATACCGTCCTAGTTCCGAACCCCTCTTACCCTATTCATCCTTATGGATTTGTAATAGCAGGCGCAGATATAAGGCATGTACCAATTGGAGAAAACATAGATTTCTTTTCCGAATTAGAAAACTCTATAAGAAATACCTTTCCTAGACCTAAGATGTTGATTTTAAATTTCCCTAGTAACCCTTCTACTCAGTGCGTAGAGCTAGATTTTTTTGAAAGAATTATAGAAATAGCAAAAAAAGAAAGTATTTGGGTAGTTCAAGATTTTGCTTATGCTGACATAACCTTTGATGGATACAAAGCCCCTTCAATACTTCAAGTAAAAGGTGCAAAAGAGGTGGCTGTAGAATTTTTTACCCTTTCCAAGAGTTATAATATGCCAGGATGGAGAGTTGGTTTTTGCTGTGGCAATGAATTACTTTTAGCGGCTTTAGCAAGGATGAAATCTTATTTTGATTATGGTTTGTTTACTCCAATACAAGTGGCAGCTATTAAAGCTCTAGATGAAGGAGATGAGTTTGTTGACTCTATAAGAAATACTTATGAGCATCGTAGAGATGTTCTCGTGGAAGGTTTAAATAATGCTGGATGGCCAGTTGAAACACCAAAAGCCACTATGTTTGTGTGGGCGAAGATTCCAGAGCCAATGAATAAAATTGGTTCTTTAGAGTTTAGTAAACGACTACTATCTGAAGCTAATGTTGCTGTTTCTCCGGGAATAGGTTTTGGAGAATACGGGGAAGGTTTTGTAAGATTTTCTCTTATAGAGAATAGTCACAGGACAAGACAAGCTGTTAGAGGCATAAAGAAGTTTCTTGTAAATTTTTAGAGGTAGATAAAAAATGAAAGAACTCAAGATAGGATTATGTGGAACAGGTAATGTTGGTAAGGCCTTCCTAAATTCTGTGGAAGAGTCAAAAAAACTTTTAGGTTTTCAAGTAGATACCCAACTTAAAATAGTTTCTATAGGGTCAAGAAAAGGGAAGGGAGCTTTGCATACTGATGCAGTCATCACTAGGGATATAATGGAAGTAGCTGAAAATCCTGACGTTGAGGTATTGGTGGAGTTAATTGGAGGAACCGATGTTGCTTATGAATTAGTAAAAAAAGCAATTAAAAATGGTAAACATATTGTCACTGCTAATAAAGCACTTATTGCTAAATATGGTAATGAGTTATTTGCAGAATCTAGAAAAAAAAATATTCAGATAGGTTTTGAGGCTTCTGTAGCAGGAGGTACCCCGGTAATTAAGGCAGTAAGAGAAGGTTTAGTGGCCCATAATATCCTATGGTTTGCTGGAATACTTAATGGAACTAGTAATTATATTCTTTCTTATATGGTTGACTCTAATTCTAGTTTTGAAGTTGCTCTTAAAAGTGCTCAAGATTTAGGATTGGCAGAGTCTGATCCTGCTTTAGATATAAATGGTACAGATGCAGCTCAAAAAGCTTCGATTTTAGCTAGTTTGGCATTTCAAGTTCCCTTTGACTTTAGTTTAGTTAATTATGAAGGAATTGAAGACATCACTCTTGAAGATTTGAAATATGCAGATGAATTAGGCTATGTCATAAAGCATATAGCTCAAGGAAAATTATCTAACGGCAAGGTAAGTGTTTGTGCTCATCCTATGCTTGTTTCTAAAGAGTCACTTTTATCAAAGGTAGGAAAAGAAATGAATGCGCTTGAAGTTTTTGCTCAAGATATAGGTTCAACAATTTATTATGGACCTGGAGCGGGCCCAGTTCCTACTGCCTCAGCAGTAATTTCTGATTTAGTTGATATAGGAAAAAATAACTTAATTTACAAAAAAATAGAAAGTACGAAAAATAGTTTAGTACTAGCTACTTCAGAAATGAGAGCAAGATATTTTAGAATAGAAGTAAAAAATGAACCTGGTGTAATTGCAAAAATTTCTTCCTTATTTGCTGCGAACAGTCTAAGCATAGAGGCTTTAATTCAGCATGATACTAAATCGCAAGTTCAGAAAAAAAATAATTCTGTTTCAGTTGTTATTATTACTCATGAAATAGATGATAACCTTGCTACAAAGATTTGTAATTCTCTATCTGGAGTTAAAGAAGTAATAGAAAAGGTTAGGGTTTTTAGGATCCATTAATTGAGAGTTAGGTAATGTTGTATAAAAGTACAAGGGGGGGGTCTCCTGAAATTCCATTTTCAGAAGTTTTATTAAGTGGATTGGCTCCAGATGGAGGTCTATATATCCCTATATCCCTTCCCTTTTATGATGTTGATCATATAGATACATTCAAGGATTTAAGTTATTCATCTCTAGCAAGTAAAGTTCTGTTTCCATTTGTAGAAGAAGAGATAGAAGAGAAAGAGTTTCAGAAATTAGTAGAGGATTCATATAGTATTTTCGAAGATGAAGAAGTAGTTAAATTAGTCTCACTTAGAGAAAATCTATCATTATTAGAGCTTTTTCATGGACCAACATTGGCTTTCAAGGATGTTGCTATGCAACTATTGGGAACTTTATTAAATCATTTCTCTGAAAAAAATAATTCAAAAATTGCTGTTCTAGGAGCCACATCTGGCGATACTGGATCTGCAGCTATTGCAGCTTGTTCAAGGTATAAGAATGTTGATATTTTTATTCTCTATCCTAATGGTATGGTCACTGATATTCAAAGAAAACAAATGACAACATCTGGTAGCTCCAATGTTCATGCTTTAGCTATAGATACAGATTTTGACGGCTGCCAAGAAATTGTGAAGGCATTATTCTTAGATAAAAATATAAACGATTCAAATACTAAATTAATTGCTGCTAATTCTATTAATTGGACGAGATGTATGACCCAGTGTGTGTATTTTTTTTGGGCTTATCTAAAATTGAAATATAAAGTTGATAAACCTACTTTTTCAATTCCTTCAGGTAACTTTGGCCATGCTTATGCAGGTTGGTTAGCTAAGAAAATGGGTTTACCAATAGAACGTTTATTAATAGCAACTAATAAGAATGATGTTCTTCATAAGATGCTGACAGAGAATGTCTATTCTAAAAATCAAGTTCATAGGACTTTAGCTCCAAGCATGGACATATCTATTGCAAGTAATTTTGAAAGGCTTCTTTATAATTTATTTGATGATAATTCTAATAAAGTAAAGAATCTAATGAATTCATTTCCTGCAAGGGATGTTTCTTTGCCAGATAAGGAATTAGCAACTCTTAGAAGTTTTTTTTCTAGTTATTGTTCTTCTGATTCCGAAATAATTGGTGAAATAAGATCAATATATCATTCAAATAATATTTTATTGGATCCGCACACTGCAACAGGTACAAGAACAGCTAATCAGATAAGCCATACTGATGAGCATGTAGTATCTATGGCAACTGCTCATCCAGCAAAATTTATTGAAGCAATTAATCAATCTCTTCCAGGCCTTGCAATTGATGATGTTCATCAATTAAAAGGCATAGAAGAACAAAAGGAATCATTTATAACTATACCGAATGATTTAATTAAAGTTAGGGAATATATTAAAAACAATTTAAGTTAGTTCAAAAATGGAAACAGCATCACTTATCGAGCAATCTTCGGATCATAAGGAAAGAATCTCTCTTATTAGGGGGTATCTTTGACTTAGATCTCAAATCAAAGAGATTAGAACAAATAAATATTATTTTATCAGAAGCTTCCGTTTGGGATGATCCTCAAAAGGCTCAAGAGTTAAATAAAGAAAGATCTACTTTAGAGAGAACCATTTTAGAGTTTGAATCATTGAATAATTCTATTCAAGATATAACGGAGCTATTAACTATAATCATTAAAGAGAATGATATAGATGCTATTAATGACATCTCAGTCGAGATGAGTCTCAATGAGAAAGCTCTTCATGAAGTGGAATTTAGAAGAATGTTCTCAAAGAAGATGGATCCAAATAATGCGTTTCTAGATGTCCAGTCAGGATCTGGTGGCACAGAAGCCCAAGATTGGGCAGAAATGTTAATGAGGATGTATTTAAAATGGGGAGAGGCAAGAGGGTTTAAGACAGAATTATTAGAAGTATCTCATGGAGAAGTAGCTGGTATAAAGAGCGCTACAATAAAATTCGAAGGTGATTATGCGTTTGGATGGTTAAGAACGGAAACCGGTGTTCATAGATTGGTAAGAAAGTCTCCTTTTGACTCAGGTAGCAGACGTCATACTTCATTTGCATCTATTTTTATTTCTCCAGAGGTAGATGAAAATATTGAAATAGAAATTAATCAATCAGATTTACGTATTGATACCTATAGGGCTTCAGGAGCTGGAGGGCAGCATATTAATAAAACAGATTCTGCAGTAAGAATTACTCATGAGCTATCTGGAGTAGTAGTACAATGCCAGTCGCAAAGATCGCAACATCAGAATAAGGATAAAGCTATGCAACAATTAAGAGCAAAACTTTATGAGATAGAATTGCAGAAGCTTGATGAGGAGAAGCAATCTAGAGAAGATGAGAAATCAGATATAGGTTGGGGAAGTCAAATTAGATCTTATGTTTTAGATTCAGCAAGGATTAAAGATTTAAGGACAGGAGTAGAGAAGACAAATTGCAGAGCGGTATTGGACGGGGACTTAGATGAATTTATAGAAGCAAGCCTAAAGGCAAATATTTAGTTAAAGTATAGATTATGACAGAAGAAATATCAGAAAATGAGTTGATTGCCCTAAGAAGATCTAAATTAGCCCTTCTTAGAGAAGAAGGAAAAGCATATCCAAATGACTATAAAAGAGATTCTTTATCAAAGGATTTACATGACAAATTTGGTTCAAAGACCAAAGATGAGTTAGAAAAAGAATCAACCTTAGTTAGAGTAGCTGGGAGAGTAATGTTGCAGAGAAAGATGGGTAAGGCCAGTTTTGTAACTTTACAAGATATGGATGGTCAAATACAAGCTTATATAAGGTCTAATGATTTACCTGAAGGAGAGTATGATAAATTTAAAACATGGGACCTGGGTGATTTAGTTGGCATTTCTGGAACATTGTTCAAAACTAAAACTGGTGAATTAACAATATATGCTGACAAAGTAAGACTTTTAACAAAATCCTTAAAACCCCTTCCAGATAAACATGCAGGACTTGTCGATACAGAGCAACGTTATAGGAAGCGCTACTTAGATTTATTAACTAATGAAGAAAGTCTAAAAAACTTTAAAACTCGAAGTAAGATAATAAGTGAAATTAGAAGATTTTTTGATGAACATGGCTATCTGGAAGTGGAAACGCCTATGATGCATCCAGTTTTAGGGGGAGCTGCTGCTAAGCCTTTTACTACTCATCATAATTCTTTAGATATGGATCTATACTTAAGGATAGCTCCAGAGCTATATTTAAAAAGATTAGTCATAGGAGGAATGGAAAAAGTATTTGAGATTAATAGAAATTTTAGAAATGAAGGCTTATCAACAAAACATAACCCTGAATTTACTATGCTCGAATATTATACTGCTTATGCTGATTTCAATGATCAAATGGAGTTTATTGAACTTCTTTTTAAATTCTTAGGTAAAAATATCTTCGGATCTTCAGTTATAGAACTGAGTGGAAAAAAGTATGATTTCGAAAGGCCATTTAGACGAATATCCTTAATTAGTTCTATTTCTGAAAAGTTAGAAATCCTTGAATCAGATTTAAAAGATAGAAAGTTGATAGAAAAATTATCAAATGAACTTTTAATTGAGAATGTGAAGGAATTATCAATAGGTCAGTTACAGTTTGAAATTTTCGAGAAAGTTGTAGAAGATCATCTTGATGAACCAACTTTCATTATTGGTTATCCAACTGATATATCTCCTCTTTCAAGAAAGTCAGATGAAGATCCTGATTTTGTTGAACGTTTTGAGTTATTCATAGGGGGTAAAGAAATAGCTAATGGATTTTCTGAGTTAAATGACCCTGAAGATCAAGCTGAAAGATTTAAAAAGCAAGTAGAGCAAAAAATCTCTGGAGATGAGGAGGCTATGGAGTTTGATGCTGACTATATAGAAGCGCTAGAATATGGTTTACCACCATGCGCAGGAGTAGGTATTGGAATAGATAGATTGGTTATGTTATTTACGGGAGCATCTTCTATAAGAGATGTTTTACTTTTTCCTCAACTTAAATTAAAAGATTTATCTAAAACCTAAGCTAAAAGGTCCTTAACAGCTTCTTTTTCAGATAATAATTCATTAGTGGTAATATCAATTTTTTCTTGTGAAAAATTATTAATTTCCATTCCTTGGATAATTTCTACTTGCATATTTTTATTAGTCCTCAAAGGGTAGCCGAAAATTAACCCTTCTGGCACTCCATAACTTCCATCGCTAGGTATTGCAGCGCTAAAACAGTCATTTTCAACAGTAGGGTTCTCGATTGCTTTGACTGTATCAATTGCGGCATTTGCAGCTGATGCTGCAGAAGAAGCTCCTCTAGCATCGATCACAGCTTTGCCTCTTTGTTGCACTAAGGGAAGGTATTCGTTTTCTATCCAGTTAGAGTCATTAATGACCTTTGCTGCGCTAATTCCATTAATCTTTGCGTTATATGGATCTGGATACATTGTTGGGCTATGATTTCCCCATATAGTCATATTAGTTATTGAAGATATTTCAACTTTTGCTTTTGCAGCTAATTGAGCTTTAGCTCTATTGGCATCAAGAGCAGTCATGGCAAACCATTGTTGGGACGGGTTTTTAGAAATATTAGAACCTATTAAAGTATTAGTATTTGCAGGATTACCCACAACTAATATTTTAGCATTAGGTTTAGAAAATTTACCTATCGCAGCACCTTGGGTAGTGAAGATTCCTCCATTTATTTTTAATAAATCACTTCTTTCTTCTATTTTTTTTCCATCAACTATTATACCTCTGGGTATACTTCCTACCAAAAGTACCCAGTCAGCATTTTCTACTCCTTTTTCTATGTCCGAAGTTGCTTGCAACAAGCCAGTCTGTTTAAAACCACAATCTATTAACTCCATTATGGTGCCTTCTAATTTTTCGACTACTTGAGGGATTTCTATGAGGCTTAGATTAATTTTTATATCTTCTCCAAAAGTTTCTCCACTAATAAGTCTTGGCAATAAGGAGTATGAAATTTGTCCAGCTCCTCCTGTTACAGCTACATTAATTTCTTTCATATAATTTTCCTCTTTAGTTTAAAAATATTTCTTTTTCCATCAGACTTTACTTCCACTTTTGCATTTAACATTTCTTGACTCATCATTACCAGAAGTTCTTCACTTTCATAAGAATTAGCTAGAAAACGCTTTCCATTTTCTAATTTACCTACGATTATAGCTTTTTGAGCACCATTTCTTGAATGGGAAATTGTATAAGTTTCAATTATGCCTTCACCTGTCACAGATTCTAAAAGTTCTGGATGACTAAGTTCATTTATTTCTAATTGCATGGATGAGGTATCTACAATCTGGTTCCAATCACCTTCGAATGGAGCCGAAGAGAAAACACCAGCACCATGTTTTGTTAAATACCAGCCATTTGCTGTCAATAAACCATTTTTTCCAGGATTTTTCCTTAATTTATCCATCAAAGATGCTATAGAGTGAAGCACATAAGCATTCCCTGGACCTCCGAAATATGGGAGCCCACCAGTTAGAGTCAATCCCCTAGGATCATCTGGTTCTATACCAATTTCTTGGATTGCTATTTGTACCGCACAAGGAAAGCAAGAATATATATCCAAGTAGTGAATTTCTTCTTGTTTTATATTAGCCATCTCTAAAACAGAATTAACACATTTTTTGATGGCAGGAGAAGAATAGAAGTTTACTCTCTCAGTTACATTCCATATTTCATTTATACAAGCACCAGAATTTAAGAAAATCCATTTTGATTCAGGAATGCCTAGTTCTCTTGCTTTCTTCGCAGAAGTCATTATCAATGCTGAAGATTGATTTACTCGCATTATAGAATTCATATATTTGGTGTAAGGAAATCCCACCATCCTATTCTCAGGTTTTACTGTTGAAATTTCATTTGCAGTTCTATGCAATGGAAACCAGGCATATTCATTTTCAGAAGCAACTTTAGAGAATGATGAAAATAATCTACCTATTTCATGCATGTGTTCTTCTATAGTTTGGCCCTGTTTACCTCTTAAGCCATTTGCAAATAATGGGTAGACTACAGAAGGATCATAAAGACCATGAAGCTTTTCATGTTCGGATGAGCCTTCCCTAATAGATCCAATAATTTCTGGTGTTCCACCTGGGTCGTCTGACCAATCTATTTTCTTGCCAGATTTTAATCTAGATACAAAAGTATCTAAAGCCTCTCCGCCAGCTATTAATGCGCAGTTTATATCTCCAGATTTAATTCGAAGAGCTATTTCATTGATAGCTAGTTGAGGAGAATTACCTCCAGTTGCTGTATAAATTTCCTGTGAAATATTTGCACCTAATGAGTTATTTAAACTTCTAGGCATATTAGGATAACCCCACATATTAGATGTTGTTGTATCTCTATTTGGTGTATCTGCTACAAATCTTATTATAGATATTGCATCTAGATGGTCGATCAAGGAGACCTTTGCTTTACAATCATCAATTGTCTTTTTAGAGACTATTTCCAGAATTTCAAGATAGTTTAGACCCTCAGTACCTTGTTTATCTATATGCTGAGAACAACCTACTAATATAGGGGTATCGTCATTAACTTTGCTGTAATCTAATAAAGCCATAATTTTATTTAAATTAATTCAGAACTACGCAGTCTAGCTATAGAAAACTAATCTATCAATAGTCTACTACCAAAGTATCATTTAGAGTATTATCTCTACTCAATCATGAATTACAATTTTGATACATTTATAGATAGATCAAATACTCAGAGTCTTAAATGGCTGAGGCATAAAGGTTCGGATGTTATACCAATGTGGCTTGCCGATATGGATTTTGCTTGCCCACCAGAAGTGGTCGAGGCTGTACAAAAAAGAGCCGCCCACCCCATTTATGGCTATACGGAAGCGTCAGATGAATTAAAAAGAATATTTATCAAAAGAGTTTATGAAAATTCAGGATGGAAGATTGATCCTGAATGGATAATTTGGCTTCCTGGTGTAGTTGTAGGATTGAATGTTGCTTGTAGGACTATTCTTCGTCCGGGGAGGATGGCAGCAATTCCTTCTCCTATATATCCTCCGTTTATAGAGGCACCTCATAACATGAATCAAGGTTATCTAATAACTGAATTAGAAAATATTGAAGGAAGACTTTCTTTAGACTTAGATTCGATTGATACCCTGATAGATGATGATGTAGATTTATTCTATTTTTGTAATCCCCATAATCCAGGCGGCTCCATGGCTTCTCTGGATGAAATAAATTCCATAGTTGAGATATGCAATACTAAAAATGTAGTTATTTGTTCAGATGAGATTCATTCAGAGATTATATTGGATAAATCTAAGAAGCACATTCACTTAGCTCAAACTAGTGATATCGCTGCGAGGAACTCTATAACTTTCCTTGCTCCTAGTAAGTCTTTTAATATAGCAGGCCTTGAATGTGCCTCCGCAATTATTCCTAATAAAGAGATCAGAGATAATTTTGAAGCATCTATGAAAGGAATAGTGCCCCCAGTAAATATTTTTGCTTATGAAGCAACTATGGCTGCTTATAAATATGGAGATAAATGGCTTCATGAATTATTACAATATTTAAAAAAAAATAGAGATATTCTTGTAGAAAATGTCAATACAATGCCTGGCTTGTCTTTGTATCCTCCAGAAGCAACTTATTTAGCTTGGATTGATTGTTCAGAGTTGAATGCAGCTTCGCCTGCAAAATTTTTCATAGAATCTGGGGTTGGGGTTGCAGACGGCTCTGAGTTTGGGCACAAAAATTTTATAAGAATTAATTTTGCTTGTCCAGAGAGTCTTCTCTTAAAGGCACTAGATAGGATGAAAGAAGCTTTAGGTTGAGATTTTGAGTTTCTTGCTTTTTTATTCTCTCTCGTACATGTAGTATTACCTTTTTTATCAAGCAATAGACAACATTAGGAGAAATTATGGCTATTACATTTGAAGGTAAAGTTGCAATAGTAACTGGAGCAGGAGGCGGCTTAGGAAGATGTCATGCCCTCGATCTTGCAAAAAGAGGTGCCAAGGTAGTAATAAATGATCTAGGGGGAAGTGTAGATGGAACTGGATCTAGTCCAGCGGCAGAGTCGGTAGTTGAAGAAATTAAAGCGTCTGGTGGTGAAGCAATTTCTAATGGTGCTAATGTCACGAACATTGAAGAAGTTAACCAAATGGTTCAGGAGGCCATGGATACTTGGGGTAGAGTAGATATTCTAGTAAATAATGCTGGAATATTAAGAGATAAGAGCTTTTCTAAAGTTGAAGACCAAGATTTTAGAATGGTTTTAGAAGTACACTTGATGGGTAGCGTAAATTGTACCAAGGCAGTCTGGGAAATAATGAAAGAACAAGAATACGGCAGAATTGTCATGACTTCTTCATCAAGCGGTACTTATGGTAATTTTGGCCAGACTAATTATGGGGCAGCAAAAATGGGCGTAGTTGGTCTTATGAACACACTTAAGCTGGAAGGGGCTAAATATAATATAAAGTGTAACTCTTTAGTGCCGGTAGCAGGAACAAGGATGACTGAGAGCCTTATGCCAAAAGAAGTATTAGAAAAGATTCAACCTGACTTTGTGTCTCCTGCAGTCACTTATATGGTATCTGATGATGCTCCATCTGGAATAATAATAGCTGCCGGAGCAGGTGTTTATTCTCGAATTATGATTCATGAGACTGTAGGAGTTAATCTTGGTACAGAAGGGGATATGACTGCAGAAAATATTGAAGCTAATTGGGAAAAGATATCTGATATGACTGATGCTGAATTATGTTATCAAGGTCCGGACCAAACGGTTAAGATATTTAAATTAATCCAAGAAACTTCTTAATCAGCTTGTTTAAGAAAATTGAAACTTGTCATAAAGTAATGGATTTTAGGGAACTCGCTGAGAAGCGACTCCCTAGTCCAATGTTCCATTATATTGATGGTGCTGCAGAGGATGAATGGACGTATAAACAAAATACTTCTTCTTTTGAGAAGTATGAATTGATCCCAAGGTTCCTAGTTGATGTAGATGAGATAGATACTTCAACTACTGTATTAGGACAAAAGATAGAGTGGCCTTTTTTTTGTTCACCTACCGGATATAATCGGTTATTTCATCATCACGGAGAAGAAGGTGCTGTCAGGGCTGCTGCTAGAGTAGGAACGATGTTTTGTCTTTCAACTATCTCAACTACAACAATTGAAGATGTGGCTAAGGCTTCAGATGGACCTAAAGTTTTTCAGATATATGTTTTAAAAGATAGGAGTCTTTCTCAGGAATACATTGAGCGTTGCAAGGATGCAAATTATGATGCTCTCTGCTTAACCGTTGATGTACCAACAAATGGAAGAAGAGAAAGAGATTTAAGAACTGGCATGACTGTCCCTCCAAAATTAGGTTTTAGCGGGTATATGAATATTGTTAAGCATATAGATTGGTCATTCAATTATCTAACTCATCAGCCTACTCCTTCGATGGTGAACCTAGAGCATAAAGTTCAAAAGAATTCTTCTGGGACTACTGTTATGGACTTCATGAATAGTCAATTTGATAGGTCTGTTACATGGGAAGACGCCGCATGGATGATAAAGCAATGGGATAAACCTTTTGCCATAAAAGGAATTCTTTCTGTAGAAGACGCCAGAAAAGCTGCTGATATAGGTGCGTCAGCTGTCATGGTATCTAATCACGGAGGTAGGCAAATGGATGGATGTCCAGCTCCATTTGAGGTTATAGGGGATATTGTAGATGCAGTAGGTGATGAGTTAGAAGTAATACTTGATGGAGGTATAAGGCGGGGGACACATATCCTTAAAGCTCTAGCAATGGGAGCTAAAGCCTGCATGGGTGGAAGAGCTTATCTTTATGGATTAGCTGCTGGAGGGGAAGAGGGAGCCTATAGGTCTTTAAAACTATTAAGAGAAGAGGTGCATAATAATATGATTCTTTTAGGTGCAACCAATATTGAACAAATATCAAGAAAACAATTAAGAAAAGTTTAAGCCACTTAGTATTATCTGCCATCCATCACTTTTTATCGATAAAAGTTAATAACTTCAGATTATTTTTTATCTTTTAAGTTAAATTTTAATTAGAGCCCTAGAAAAGTATTTAGAAAATTTATTTATCAGATAAATAGTTTACAGAATAAAAAATATCTCTCATTGAAATTACTCCTAGGAGTTTATTATCTTCCATTACTGCTAAATGACGTATTTGGTTCTCCACCATGAGACTAATAGCCTCTTCAGTTGAAGTATCAGGTTCAGCACTAATAAGTTTATTAGACATTACTTCATCAACTCTTTTATATTCTATTTTATGTTGATGGTGAGCTATGGTTTTGACTATATCTCTTTCTGTAATAATACCTACGACATTATTATTATTTTCATTAGACTTTGCATCAACTACAAGCAATGCTCCTATCCTATTTTTTTCCATTATTTCGCATGCAGTTGTAACAGTTTCTGATGCTTTGATAACAAATACTTCCCAGTATCTTTGTCCAGCTAAATAGGTTTTTATTTGCTTTGATTTGCTCATATTTATTCTTTACCCTTGTTCGGTGTATAATCACGTCTTAATTTATGGAGAAGTTGATATGTTATCTTTGAATATATTTAAAGTAAAAGGTTTAAAACGCTTAATTGTAGGTTTTATTGCTTTAGTTTTTTCTTTTTCTTTACTTGCTAATTCGGATAAAGGCTATGTTGGTGATGATGAGATTGAGTTAGATGTTCTAAGAGTGCATCATCCAGCTCCTACATACCCAAGAAAGGCTTTAAGAAGAGGGCAAGAAGGTTTTGTTGTTATAGAATTTGACGTTGATACAGATGGAGCTATTTTAGATCCCTATGTAATAGAAAGTGTTCCCACTGGAGTATTTGAAAGAGCAGCTATAAAGTCAGTTCGTAAATGGCTATACCAAGCACCTGTTTATGAAGGAGTTTCAGTCAAAGTAAATAATGTCCAAGTGAGATTAACTTTTGCGCTGGCTGATTAAAAATTTTTAGATCTACCTCGCTTAAATAATTCTATTTTCTTATGTCCATAAGAGCCCAACTCTTATTTTTTGGTCTATTAGGTAATCTTTTAATAGCATCAGTATTTTTATATTCATCCAGGAATATAGATGATATTCAACAAGAGGCCTCTGGAGAATCTCTTGTTGTTTTATATGAATCTGCTTGGTTTCAAACATATAACAATACTTTTGAGAGAATGAGCAGATGGTTACCCTCTATAGGAGAAAAGGGTGAAGTTTGGGATCTAGAAAACGAGTCCCTTGCAGAAGAGGTAGATGCGGTTGGTGATTTACCTAACCCAATACTTGATTCTATTAAGAATAGAACTTTAGGAAATGCTCAATATCTTATAGAGTTATTGTTTGAAGATGATCTCGATGACGGAAACCTCAGTTTTGCTATGGCTTACTTTCCAAATGGTGAAAGGATTTATTGTGGAAGTGCTTTAGATTTATTTGGTATAGATCCATGCAGTCCTAAGGCTAGGCCTGAGTTTTTTTCTTATTTAGATTCTTTTCTCAAAGAAGCCTCTGACAGACCTAGGCAATCAACATTAAAGATAGTTCACACAGAAGCAAAAGAATCTTCCACCTTAAATCAATCTCTAACTTTTCCTATTAAAATAGAAGATGAAACCATAGCAATTGTTGTTTTAGGATCTGATATTAGAAAAGCATTAGAAGTATTTGAAGATGAGTTTGAAGTAAGAACTGGAGTGCAGACTCCTGCCGGAGTTATTTCTCTAGACGATGATTATTCTGCTGATACAGATTCAGACGAGAATGCAAGATATGGAATTATAAATTATCCTCAATTGCTAGAAAGGGCAAATAACTTAGTCATAGAAAAAGGAAGCCGTTTTAGCTCTAAAGCGACTGATTTAGGGACCTCAATTACGTTATTACCATTAAGCTCTTATTTGTCTTCTGATGATGCTGAATTATTTATTTTTAAAGACGAAGCCAGAACAATGCAAGTATCTTCAGAGATTCTAAATCAGAGTTATATCTTAGCTTTGGTACTTTTAATATTTATCATCTCAGTTTTGGCTTTTGTTACGTCGAGAACTTTTGCTGGGATTACTAGGGCTATAGAAGTTCTTGAGGGTCTTACAAAAGGGGATCATACTCAGCAAATGCCTAAAAGAAGTGGATTCCTTACTTCTAAAGAGGATGAAGTGGGTCAATTATCTACTGCGTTGCAAAGTTATAGGGGGCATTTACTTGAAATGGAAGAAATACGTGCTGAACAGGCTAGACGTAGAAAAGAACGAGATAGTGTAATCATAGAAAAGATGAGTTTTTTGGCAGACCAGCTTGAAGGTGATGCTCAAGCATTGATATTGAGTGATATTGCAAAAATGAAAACTCTTGCAGAGGAAGGAGTAGATAAATCGAATGAAGAAGCTTCAGTAGAGTTAATGTCTCTAGCTTTTTCGAGAATGTCAGATGAAGTCAATACATTAATCACTGCAAGGACAAGTGAGATGGAAACATCAAGAGATGAAGCTCGGGATGCTAACGCTGAAAAAACTAGGTTTTTTGCGAATATGAGTCACGAATTAAGAACTCCTTTAAATGCTATTTTAGGATACGGCGAGATGTTAGCTGAAGACTGTGAGGATTTGGGTTATGACGATCTTCTACCGGACCTTAAGAAAATTACTTCTGCAGGCAGTCATTTACTATCCTTAATTAATAATATTCTTGATATTTCAAAGATAGAAGCTGGACGTATGGAACTTTATCTTACGAGCTTTGATATAGAAGCAATGGTAGACACTATCAAGGATGTTACAGGACCGTTAGCTTCTACCAATGATAATGGTTTTAAAGTTAACTTAGAAGGCGCTCTTGGCGCTATGACTCAAGACGAAACTAAAATTAGACAATGCCTTACAAATTTCTTGAGTAATGGGTTTAAGTTTACTTCAAATGGTACGATAACTTTGGATGTTGATACTTTTATACAGGAAGATATAGAAATGATTAGATTTGCAGTTTCTGATACAGGAGAGGGTATGTCGGAAGAGGGTTTAAGCAAGGTCTTTAGAGAGTATGAGCAAGCAGAAAGATCTACTTCCGCTAAACATGGCGGTACAGGTCTTGGTTTACCAATAACAAAAAAACTAGCGGAAATGATGGGTGGAGATGTAATAGTTACCAGTGAATTAGGAGTAGGCTCTGTATTTAGTTTGTTTGTACCTAGAATCTGCCATCAAGAATATGATGAAGTTGAAGAAGGAAATCAAATTGAAGGAGTTCCGGAAGAAGAAAAGGTTGTAGTTTTGATCGATGATGACGTAACCATGCATGATCTTATAAGACGAACTATAGCTAAAGCTGGGTTAACTTTGATAGGTGCCACAGATAGTGAAAAGGGCATGCAAATAGTTAGAGAAACAAAACCTAAGTTATTGCTCTTAGATGTTTTGATGCCTGGTAGAGATGGCTGGTCTATTTTAAGGGAATGTAAGTCTGATCCGGAGTTAAAAGATATGCCTGTTATTATGGTAAGTCAAATGTCTCAGGAGACATTAGCTAATTCCTTAGGAGCTGATGATTATCTCACTAAACCAATAGATAGGGCTCATTTCTTGGCAACTGTTACTAGAATATTAGGAGAGAAATCTTCTGATAAAAAAGTAGTAATTATTGACGACGATGCAGATGTGAGAGATCTTCTTTCAAGAATGATTTCAGATTCTGGTTGGTCATATGAGACTGCAAAAGATGGAAAGGAAGGATTAGAAAAAGTAATAGAAAAACCATCTCTTATTGTTTTGGATTTAGAAATGCCAAGAATGGATGGTTTTGAATTCTTAGAGGCATATATGAGAGATCATACAGAAGATACAAGAGCACCAATATTAGTTTATTCAGGAAAGGATTTAACAGATGTCCAAAGAGAATTATTAAATGAGAATGTAGCAGGAATGGTAAGGAAAGATGAAGTATCTATGGATGAATTAGCCTCAATTGTTCAGGATATTTATAAGGCTGACGAGAAAGGTTCTTAACCTCCAAGTAAATTTTCTATTTTACTTAGAAGCCTTTTGAAATCTACAGGCTTAGTATCAAAATCATCAGCTCCAGAGTCCAAAGCCTTTTGTCTGTCAGATTCTAAAGCATGAGCAGTTAATGCAATAATTGGGATTGATTTGATTTCTTCATCAGCTTTAGCAGTTGTAGTGGCTTCCCACCCATCCATCACAGGTAGGCCCATATCCATTAAAACAATGTCAGGCTTTTCAGATTTCATCATTTCTATGCCTTCTTTTCCATCCATGGCAAGTAAAACTTCATGCTCTCTTCTCGTTAGTCTTCTTGAGAGCATATCTCTGTTCATTTCATTGTCTTCGACATAAAGAATTTTAGCCATTTTTCCTCCTTGATCAATTATCTTCAATTATAAAAATATCTCTGCCTGATTTTTTTGCTTCATAAAGTCTTTCATCTGCTTTATTTACTAAATCAGATGAATTGCTAGCTTCCGATGTATTAGCCACTCCCCCGCTACTTGTAATTACTATTTGGTGTTCATCATATTCCACAATATTATTTTTAATGTTTTTTCTTAATTTATCACAAAATTCTTTAATTTCATTAGATTCTTTATCTAAGATTACAGCAAGAAATTCTTCTCCCCCAATGCGGCCAAGAATATTTGGTTCTGAAATCATAGAGTCAAGAGTTTGTGCCATTTTTATAAGTACTTCATCTCCGCCTGAATGGCCATAAGTATCATTTACTTTCTTGAAATGATCAATGTCAAACATAATTACAGAGAACTCCTTTCTATTTCCAGCCTGAAATTCTTTAAATGAGTTCTCTAGTTCTTGAAAAACAACACGCCTATTAAAAATACCAGTTAATTGATCTGTAGTAGCTTGAATATGGAGTTCGTTTACCAATTGCCTTTCTCTTTCTCTAAAAGCTTTTCTTTCAAGAGAAGATACAACTTTTGCAAGCAGGATTGTTCCATTTAATGGTTTAGGAAGATAATCTTGAGCTCCTAGTTGGATGCACTTAGCGATTCCATCTACATCATTGAATGCCGATACCATTATGATAGGTAAATCATCGCTACTAAATTGTTGCCTAAAAGTTTTTAGGAGTTCTAATCCATTAATGTCTGGGAGAATTACATCTAGGAGGATTAGGTCTGGTGTCTTTTTCTTTACTTCTGAAAGTGCTGTTTCACCATCTAATGCTGTTCTACAATTAAGCCCTTGTAAGGAAAGTCTTCTTTCTAGGACCTCACAATTAGTCTTATTATCATCTACAATTAGGATATCTGAGTTAGTTACACTCTCATCTAATTCTATGGAATAATCTATATCTCCTAGAGATTTAAATAAAGCTTCCGCTGATTCAAGTTGACTGCTGGAATTAGTTGTTTCATTTGATCCTGAAGAAGAAGCTTCGCCTCTAATATAATCGACAAAACTTTCTATAGCTTTTTCGATCTCTCTGGATAGATCTATAATAGTCTGAAGATCAGATAAAGCTTGATCAGGTAAGTCATCTTCTAAATCTTCAATTAGAATTTCGCTGTAACCTATTATGGCATTTAAGGGAGTCCTTAAGTTATGCCTTAATTCCGAGTATTCTTCTGGAGTTTTCTTTTCATTTGTAGCATTTGGTCCTGTGTGTAATTGAAAAGCTTCTTCATATTGATCTATTAACCTGACGCACCCAGATCGAACTTGCTCTATTTCTTCTTCAACTTTTAGTTCTTCTTGAACTATAACTTTTTCTACTATTTCAAGATAATCAGAAATAGCATCGGCAGGAGTCTTAAATTCTTGTTTTATTTGAGTAAGCAGTATATCTTTGGCTCCTTTAGAAGCTTTCTGATTTTGAATATTATTATCCATTTCTTAATTCTGTTTCTTAAAACTATCAAGGAATTCTGGTCTATGCATAAGATATCCTTGCCCAATATTACATCCTATCCGTAGCATTTGACTCTTTTGGTCTTCAGTTTCAATTCCTTCTCCTATCATTTCTAAATTCAGGGCCTGACAAACTTCGACTACAAAACTAATTAATTTACTTGTAGTTGGATCCTCTAACCCATTAGTAAAAACTTTGTCTAATTTCACCACATCAACTGGGAGATCTTTTAGATATCTAAGTGAAGAATATCCTGCACCAAAGTCATCAAGAGCAATTTTAATACCTTTTTCTTTTAGAACCTTCAGGGCATTTCCTGCTAGTTCTGTATTTCCTAGTTCGGCAGTTTCTGTTACTTCTAAACCAAATTCATTAGGTCCTAAATTCATCTCATCTACTAACTCAGTAAAAATATTACAAAACTCAGGTAACATAATTGTGTGAGCAGAAACATTTAAATAAACCGTAGCATCAAGTAGGCCAAGAGATTCTCTTGCATTCAAGAAATCTTTTAATTTGAGGATTGAGGCCATTACTACTAAAGAAAATAAACTTTCACCTTCAATTTGTGGAATAATTTGGTCATTAGAGATAAATTCATTATTTTCATCTTTCATTCTTAATAGGGCTTCAATGCCAGTAACTTTATTAGTCTTAAGGTCTATTTGTTTCTGATATGCGAGCTCTATTCTGTCAAATTCAATACAGGCTATAGTTTTTTGAAGAGCCTCAAGACCTGCTCTGGATGGGCATAGTATTTCAATTAGAAGAAAATCTTTAGACCCATTTCCAGGTATCTCATGAATTCTAGTTCTAATAAAAAAATTAATATTTCTTAGGGTTACCTCTATGGAAGTATTATAAGAATTAGCTATTTCATCTTCTGGTGTTAAATCATCCTTTTTATATGAATGGATATCGTTAATGGCTAATTCTTTTTGATCTTCTAAACGAAAAATAAAATTACATGCTAAATTTGTCCATTTAATATCTCCTTTTAATCCACATATTATGAAAGGACTAGGATGATGCTTCAGAGATTTATAAAGGTAGGTTATTTGTTGATCAGAGTTATTCATTTATTTTCTAGGATCAGGGCGGTTAAATATTTCTCCATCTTGGAGTTGTTTCTCAACTAATTCAACAAATTCTTTGGGAAAAGTCGGAGAAATCCAATTCCAGATTTCAAGATTTTTT